>JBJTNS010000254.1:0-7359 GCA_046074245.1 Chitinophagaceae bacterium
AACAGATTAAAACCGGCAAACACATATGAGGTAGAGCGTTCTTCTTTCTGATTGGAGTTGGCCCCATAGCCTCTGAAATTGAATTCGCCGGAATAGCCCAACTCAAAAATATTACTTTCAAAACTCAGACTTCTGTAGGCATTGGCTGCAAAATTTTTATCATTACCAGAAACTTTGGTAAAGGCAAACTGATAGCGACTGGTATAGTATCTGGAATGGTGGTATTTGTAAAATAGACCTAAGGCCGGATGGGTTTCTTTCAAAACAATTTCTGGCGCTAAATCACCAAAATAATTACCTCCGCCTACCAGGATGCCCATTTCGTTAATACCATTCCTGAACCTTTGAGAAAAGGCTGAAACAGACAGCAACACAAGCGCGGTTAAAAGTAATTTTTTAATTGTTTGAAACACTTAGTAGGGCTTTACCTTATAGGCTTAGAAGTTAAAGCAAGGCTGGCGGCCACCGATAATTCTGTAAGTTAGCGTTAAGCCACCCATCATATACCAGTCTTTAGTACCTGAGTTACCTCTTAAATCGTTGTTTTCAAATGGGGTTTCGCCAACTTCCTGACTTCTGTCTTTCATGGCCACAGCCATAGGACCGCTTGCTCCGCCTACGATGATATTGTCGACATAAATAGAAGAAACATCATCTAAATAGTCGGTAAAGGTTTTTCTTAGTCCATAATCGATACCAAAAGCCCAGTGGTCATTTAATTGCCATTTAGCACCTACACCAAACGGAATGCTTACCTGAGTTAATGCATATCTTCTTTTGTCGTTAAATTTAGTGGTTTCCTGACCTTCGGTACCCAGTGGTTGAAGTTCAATCCAGTCGCCGTCCTGAGCCTGTAAGGTGGCATCATGTAAGCCTGCAATGTAAGTAAACTGAGCTTTCGGATTAAAACGGAACACCGACAAACCTCCGAAAAGGTATGGTGTCCAGGCATATGAAGTTCTGGTGTTTTCGTATCCTAAAATATTCCACTCTCCCTGAACAGAGAATTCAACGATATCTGATTTAAAACTTAAATTTCTTCTTTTTCTGTACTGATCATCAGAAAAGTTTTTATCAGATCCTTCAATCTGACCATAAAGGGCTGTTCCTTTAAAAGTAAGATAGGGACCGTAATTATAGCGGGCGATTAGACCACCAGCTAATTTTGTTTTACTCCACAGCGGCATATTGCCCTTACTAAGTTCTCCCATGTAGTTGGATCCGCCTAGGTACAGACCGAAATCCAGTGAAGTGGTCTTTTTCTGAGCAGTTGCCAGAAACGGCACTGCCATTAGGGATAATATGGCGATTTTAATGGTATTTTTCATGGACACACAAAAAACAAAGTACGAAAATAGTACTTTTTATGATTAAAACGAAAAAACAAGGATTTTATTTTATTTATCTGATCAGATAAAAATAGCCTCTCTGATACCTCCAAGGGGTCTTTTTACCCTTATATTTGATAACATAGACATAGTAGTCGTTCGGACAAACAGCACCTCCATATTTCCCATCCCAGCCAACTGATGGTTTGTCTGTCTCCAGCATTTTTTCACCCCAGCGGTTGTAAATCTCCATCGTGGCTTGTGAGATAGACCCTGATTCTATCCTGAAAACATCGTTACTTCCATCATCGTTAGGTGTAAAGCCTGTTGGAATAAACAAGGTGACCGTATCAAGCACACAGATGCTTTGCTTAAAACTGTCTCTGCAGCCGCCTGCATTCTGAATATACAAACTGATGGTGTACTGATCTGTATCGCCTTCGTAAGTATGCGAAGGATTATCGCCAGCGATGTATGGCACTTTAACACCATCACCAAACTCCCAGTTACCCATTGTACCACCCTCACTCAGATTGATAATCTGAATGGTGGCATTATTACTATATATACATTGTCCGGAAGGCGATACCACAAAATATGCCCTTATCCTTCCATATCCTGGTATATTAGCAAACGTATCAAAGGTGCAACCTGTATTCGTATTTCTGACATTGACTTTATAGGTTGTCCCTACAGAGGCTGTTATAGATGCTGTTGTCTGTCTTGGAATGGTGTTCCAGTTGTACTGATATGGTCCGGTTCCATTCATGGTCAGATTAGCAAACCCTTTCTGACCGTAACACTGAATCAAACTAGTACTGATGCTTCCAGACATTGGTGGGTGCACAAAGACCAGTTGCTGCCTCACAACCGAATCGCTGCAACCATCTTTTAAAACCACTCTGTAAAGTGTCGTCTTTTTGGGGATGGCGTATACATTCTGAACATTGAATTCGCCACTGCTCCACTGCATATTGTAAGTACCTGCTCCCCCGCTTCTAACAGTGCTCAATGTAACAGGTGTGCCTATGCAAATGGTGTCTTTATCGCTGCTTAAACTTAGTTTTAATGTGTCTGCCACATACAAACTAAATGAGGTTTGATTCACACATTTACCCGTGCCAACCTTATAGGTTATCGTATGAGACCCCGTACCTGCTTTTAATGGATTGAATATTGTGTCGGTAATACCCGGACCGCTTAACAGGCCGCCGAGGGGTGTTCTTAACACCAGAATATTGGTATCGCGGATGCAGTAATTTGGAATTAATCCTGCCAATACCGGAACTGGCAATGGTTTCACCGTTATGCGGATGGTATCTTTGCACTTGCCAGGCTGACTGAAGAAAATGAGATGGGTACCAACACCCGCAAGCGCTGGACTAAATGTTCCTTTACCTGCATTGGTGATGCCCTTACCAGAGAAGGTTCCAGCTCCTGCAGCATTGTATAAATCCAGCGGATTATCAGCGATGCAATAGCTGGTATCTTTCTGAATACTGGCTCTCGGGTATACCTGAATAATGATGGTATCCCGGCATCCGTTGCCATCGCCAATAATCTGATTCATTGAGCCTCTTCCTGCCAGTGCCGGACTGAATTTCTGGTTGTATGCAGAACTTCCGATTATGCCTTTGCTACCCGAAAACAACACATTCCAAGGATCGCTGAAAATGTACTGATAACGCATAAAATAGGCAGTATCGCTGACACAGTTCTTTATAGTGTCTTTGTAGAAACGCGTGTAGCGCAGGTACATGATTTTATCATCTTTACACCCATTCGGTGAAGTGTATGTGAGGGTAGTCTGCACAAAGGTTGACTTCCCTGGAACCCTGAAACTATCAGCATCAAATATTCCAGAGACTGGATCGTATATCCCCTTCCCTTTCCAGAATCCTCCTGCTGGTAATCCGGCTGGTAAGGTGCGCTGGCCTGCATCAGGACATGCTATTTCGTCCCAACGGGCATCGACATCCAGTATGGTTCTTCTTACGGTATCCTTACAGCCATTGATGGTGTATATGTATTGTTTGTTGCCGGCACCAGCCAGAGATGGATTATTAATTCCTAAGCGCGCATTGGTAACATTGGGGCCCGACCATACTCCGCCTGCTGGTTTAAATTTAAAGGTATCTAAAGTTTTTGAACGACAGATGGTATCATAGTGTTTAGAAAGAATAATACTATCAATATTAATCGTTTTATTACTGCTACAGCCATTCCAGTTATAGGTAACCACAAATGAGCCTGAAGTTGATGGCGGTGTTAATAGGCCAACTGGACTAACATTTGGGCCCGACCAGTTGCCACCACTTGGCGAAAAGCCCGTGAGCATAAACGGTGCTGAACCCGGACAAGCGGCAGCGGGTGTGCCTGCACTGATGGCTCTTACAGTAACGATGACAGAATCTTTACATGAACCGATGCTGTAGTATACTTTGATGGCACCGGCACCTGAAACGCCCGGATTGAAGGTACCGTTAGTTGCATTGGTAATGCCTGTGCCCGACCAGGTGCCACCGGCTGGCAAGCCATTTAAGTTAAATGCGCCACTCGACTGGCAGACGGTAGTATCATTTTGTGCGACTGGAGGATCGAGAACAGTAATATCAACGGTATCTATGCCTGGAACCGATACACCATCGCTTACTTGTAAAATGTACCGTGTATCGACACTCGGGCAAACTGTTTTAGGTGGTGCACCACTTAATCCACCAGCTTGCCAGGTGTACGAGTAATTAGAAGAATTACCTCCCGTTACAGTAGATGTTAATACCGCACAACTGCCTTTACAAATCACATATTTATTGGCTACCAGATCGACCTTAATCGGACAATTGGTAATTTTAAAACTGAGCTTCGCGTTGATTTTCCAGATACTATCGCAGGCATCTTTAAAAGATGAGTTAAAATCCAGCAGGTAATTGCCGCTTTTATTTAAGCCAGAGGCAAAGGTGATATCGAAAGTATTGGTTTCATTTTTTGAATCGCAATTGATGCCTGTCACACCTGAAATTGCAGTTGTCAGAGCGCCGCTCAATTTAAAGTTAGCAGCTTTTACCGAATCGCAGTTGAACTTCTGATCCAGGGTAACACGGATCTTATTACTGTTACAGTTGGGGTCGGCGATATTGCTGAACTTCGGCTGAGGCACTGAAGTAATTTTGGCTTCCCAGTCGAGGTCCCACCCATCGCAAACGATATTGGCATCCGAATGAAAATAAAAGGTGATGCAGGTATCTGAGGCATTGATAGCAATTGGATTATTAATGGTACCCGTGTAGGTTCTTATCAGAGTACCACTGGTGTCTTTGCCTTTATATACTTTCAGAAAATCGGAAATCGACTCAGAGCAAAAGGTCCCGTTAAATTTTACATTAATGGTACTGGCGCCTTTCACACAAACTGTAAAGATGTAGTTTTCGTTATTGGCATATTTTTTAGCCGCCTGCAAATTGCCTTCACTATCGGTTAATTTACCCTTACAACTGTATACTTTGCCATTGCTCATTTTATAGGTCGTCTGACCTAAACTGAAGCCTGCGGAAAGCACCATCAAAGCAAAAAAGACGATATTTTTGAAAGGCAGACGCACTATTTTTTAATCACAATTTCTGGCGTCGCCACAGAATTACTCCAGTGACCGGCCCTATCCCTGAGTTTGATATCGAACTTGGTTATTTCGGCATTGCCGGTACCCAGCAGAAATACGTTTTTAATTTGGACCGCTATCTGACCTTTGATAAGAATATCAGAACCCGGAGGCGCCAGTGGTTTCACAAAATAGAAATCGGCTTCGCTTAGTCGACGGTCTTTAATTTGCAGCGAATTTTTATCCGGATCTGATTCACCGATATCTCCATCCATATCTGTATACTCCAGAACAATGACAAGACTATCTTTAAATTCTTTAACACTATCCGAGCTTACGCTGATCAGTTTAATACTCGGAGCACCTCCTGTCGACGAGTCTTTAGAACAACCCAGCGCCAGCATCGACATCAATATTATCAGTATAAATGACTTCATCAGTTAAGTTTTATAGCAAAGTATTTTTTAAAATTAAAAGGCGTTGAAGGAGCAGGAATAAATAGCGGTGGGTTTACATTGTCAGTGGTCTCTGTCCTCACCCAAAGCACATCACCAGACACCCCAATATCGGCTACATTTAAAGTGATAGAATGCCAGTAGTCCATGCTATTACCGCTTACACCTTTGGCATTAAACGGAACAGTTTCGACAGACATATCCAGAACGGTGCTATCGTATTGATAAGGATTAAGCGTAAAATTAATGGTCGTTTTTCCGAATAGTTTTACAGGCGTTTTATCATCCAGGTAAGCCACCATAATTTTGATGGTAGAAGTACCGGCCGGAACAGTTACCGGATTATAACCAGTATGAGTCAGTGGCACTGAAGCACCATCGGCAAAGACCATCAAACCGCCCATTTGAGGAGAGAAATCTATACTCGCCGGACTGTTACCAAACTGATCTTTGGCGCCATCGTTGATCCAGTTGGTGATGTTCTGAATGTATTCTGCCTGCTTCGCTGGCCAGTCGCTGCCAGGATCGACAGTGAGAGGCATTTTACCCTGTGAACCCGGAATAAATTCTTTGATTCTGTGCAAGAGCATACTTTTAGCAGCATCGCCAGGTACCACGCGCTTATCAAACTGCGGATTGTTGGGATCTGTGTTGGTACTTAAACGGTTGATAAGTGAGTTGTATGAACTTTCCACTGAACGAAAATCCGGTTCAAAATTACCATCATGACAACCACTGTTAGAGCAGGTTGGTTTGAAAATATTTTTGTGTAAACCCTGAATGGTATTAGGATCAATGGGTTTATCTTCGACAACAGGCGTCTTGGTGGTATTTTTCCAGTCGTCGTATGGATTGTCGCTGCTTTTCTTTTTGCAGGCAGGCAACAATGCGATTGCTGTAATGCTAAGGAGTAAAAGTTTCTTCATATTCTGTCAAATAAACTTTTAGCTTCCGGATCAATTAAACCCGCTCCTTTAACTTCATCTTTATACCCTAAGATATCAGCGATGGTGAGATTGAAATCTGTCACCTTTCCAATCGGATTAGACTCATTGCCAATCATTAGATTAGACGGCACATTCTGACCCACCATACCACCAAATACTCTTAGTGAATTTGAATCACCATGGTCGTACCCATACCAGTCGTTTTCGTCCTGAATAGGGTTATGCTGCAGGTTTCTTCCGCACTCAGGCACGAAAGTCATGATAGTTTTACCACTCATTTCCGGGATCTGAGTCTGTATATAATTCCACAAAAAGCCCATGGCATGATCGGCTTTGTGCATGGCCTGAAGGTAGCCCGTGAAGTTACTGTGACAGCCATCGATATTACTCAGATTAACCACTAGCAATTTTGGTTTGAATACTCTGAGCACTTCGGCTGCATAACCTATGGTATAACCATCACCACCAGAGACAGGTGGCATAGGAATCAGGCCTGAAGCCTGTCTTTGAAAGGTATTAGCGATAAACTCCTTTATCTGGGTTTTCTCATCATCGGTATTCTTGATGCCTGGCATCTCCCCTTTTTTGATATTAAAGGTATTGTCCAGGAAGTTTTTCATTTTATACATCGGCTCAAGCTCTTCCTGCGGATGGTAGATTTTAGCATTAGATAATGCAGCATAGCCATCGCCACCAAAGGTGATTCCAGGAGCAAAGAAATTAGCGCCGTATTGCAGACCAAAATCTGGGTGCTTACTGGAGTTGAGCAAAGGAATGGAGTTAGAAATGGTATTACCAATGAACCATACATCGGTTGCTTTATAGCCACCAAAGCGGCGTGCATATTCGAATACGGTTGGATTGATCGGTCTTACTTTTAAGCCTTGACCTTCAACACGACTACCGGTAATCAATGAATTCCAGCCCCCGTAGTGACCACCAGAGATGGCGCGCATTTCGGCAAAGATGGTACCTTGTTTTTGCAGCGATTGTGATAATAATTTAGGAATAGGTTGCGAGCCGTTAGGCTGACC
>JBJTNS010000255.1:0-5493 GCA_046074245.1 Chitinophagaceae bacterium
TTGAATACCCGATCTTTGAGATACAACTATGCCGATGATTTCAGGGGTGATATTATAGTTGACAAATCCAACAATGTGTACGTTGCGTCAACCACCAACAGCGTCAACATACCCCTTAAGCACGAATTTCAGAGTAGCAGAGCCTCCTTTCAGGACGGATGTGTCTTCAGTTTAAATGCCGATCTTGATACACTTAGATTCAGCACTTATATGGGCGGCAATGCTGATGATGCTATGTATTCGATACGGCTTTACGACACCTTTGTGTATGTAGGTGGCGGCACCGCCAGTAATGCCATGGCTTTTGCTGTTAACGGGCATAAAAATTCTTTTAATGGGGGTAGTGCTGATGGCTTTATTGCTAAACTATCTCAGAAAGGCAAACTAATATCGAGTTCGTATTTCGGGACCAGCGAGTATGACCAGATTTATTTTCTAGACATTGATGCCAATGGACAGGTGTATGCCGCCGGACAAACTGAGGGCAACCTCAACAGAACTGCAGGTACTTATGGAAAAAATAATACGGGGCAGTTCATTGTGCGTTACACACCAAACATCGCGCTCATCAACTTGTCTACTACTTTTGGCTATAAGACCAATGATCCTGAAATATCCCCTTCGGCATTTCTTGTAGACAAATGCGATAATATCTACTTCTCTGGCTGGGGCAGTCCGATTACCGATGGCGTATTACATCCCTTAACTACCCGCAATCTTCAGGTAACACCAGATGCCATTCAAAAGACAACAGACGACCAGGATTTCTATTTGTTAGTGCTTAGTAAAGATGCGAGCAGTCTTTTATATGCAACGTATTACGGTGGCAATTTAACCGAAGACCATGTTGACGGTGGCACTTCGAGGTTCGATAAAAAAGGCGTGGTGTATCAATCGGTTTGCTCCAGTTGTCCCGGGCAAAATCAGCATTTCGACGATTTTCCAGTAAGCGCCAATGCACCGTTTAAAACAAATTTAAGTCCGCGTTGCAGCAATGCTTCCTTTAAAATAGACTTTCAAATTAACTACGAGGTAGATGCAAAATTTACGGCAACACCTAAAAGTGGTTGTGAACCTTTATTAGTTACTTTCACAAATCAGAGTCGGAAAGCCAGGCATTATATCTGGAATTTTGGCGATGGCTCTCCTGTTGATACCAATAGAAATCCGGTACACACATACACAAAACCGGGCACATATAAAGTAAAACTCACTTGTCTGGATTCCTTCTCCTGTAATATCAGCGAATCCGACTCAACAACGATTGAGGTTAAAGAAATGCCTAAGGCCAGCTTTGAGTATACAAGCAAAGAGTGCAGCCGCGAATTCGAATTTAAAAACACTTCAGAAAACGCTGGTAGTCCGGAATGGGATTTTGGTGACACAACGACAATTAAAACAGAAGACCATCCAAAACATGTGTATGTGAATAATGGTTATTTCAAAGCCATACTTAAAGTGAAACATCCTGTCAGTGGTTGTATAGATACTCAAAGTGCGATTATTGGCATCTTTGACGATCCGAGTAAATCGATTCGCATACCTAACGTTTTCACGCCGAATAAAGACAACAACAACGACTGTTATACGGTATCAGGCATAACACCAAATTGTGATGATGTTTCAATAAGAATCTATGACCGCTGGGGATTACTGGTTTTTGAAGGTAATTTACCAAAAGATTGCTGGAATGGCAAGTTGAATAATACAGGACCAGATTTATCGAGCGGCACGTATTATTACATATTGGATATTAATAGTAAAAACGCTGACAATCAAAAGAAGAAGATTGAAGGTGTCATTCACCTGATCAGGTAATTACTGATCCCACCAGTATCGTTTTTTATCCACTTTTAAACTTTGAAGAATGCTGCTGTTGGCTTTCAGAGAGAACACAAAACTCTTTCTGTAACCGTCAGGAATCCACGAAAAATTAAGGGCCCAGCAGTGTAAAAGACGACTCACTTCAAACTGCGTATAAGCTATTTTATTTTCGTTAAAATTATAACCAGAACTACATCCTATTTTCCATTTTGGGGTAAGATTAACATCGCCTCTAAGAGTAATATTCTGTGCGTACACTGTTTTATAATTTGTTCTGTAATAATTGAGTGAGTAATTAATGTCTACACTCCAGGGCATATCAAAATTGACATAGCCATAAGGGTTCATCACAATATCGTTATACTCGTCCTTATCCAGTTGAGATTGAATTTTTCCTGCTGTATCCAGAGATTTTTTCTTTCTGAACATATCAGCATTAAATGCGGTGTTCATAGAGATGCCGGCACTGGTCCAGGTACCAATACGGCGATCTTGTTTCCATTGCAATGTATTGATTCTTTTATTGCCCTCTTTGGCATACGGATCAAGATTGGCATTGGCATTAATTCTGACTTTTTTAAATAGCGTAGTAAAGCCATTGACGCCGATATTTGATAAGTTAAACTGAGAATCTAGTAAGTTGTAGTTTCCTGAAACTGTAAAGTTCTCAATCCATGAACTGTTTTCGTATTTGGCAGTCGAGTCTGTTTTCTTTAACACTTTAGCCTGCAGGTTATTTTCGATTCTGAAGTTGATCAGACCACTGGCTCCTCCCTGAGGCATACCTTTAATTCCCTGTTCATAAATGCTGTAGGCTTTTCTGTTGCCTAAAGTATCTACTTGTATGGTTTTATAGTATCCATAACGCTCATTTTTATAGTCAGGGCGATAACTCATACCAATATTTGGGGTAATAGTATGGCGCATGGCGCTAATTTTTTTACTGTTAAACTGGAAGGTTCCAAACACCTGAGTTCCTATGTTAAATGAAGCACTATAGTCGCTGGCACGACTAAACTGATTATTGTATGTAGTATCCACCTTTTTTAAAGTTGAATTCCAGTTTTTCTCAATTGTTTTAAAATACCAGTATTCTTTGTAACTCACCACCGGTGTAAAGGCAAAGTGTTGTTTGAAGAACTTATATGAACCCAGTGTAATAGGGATTGAATGAATGATTCCCTGTTTAAACTGATCAGCTGCAGTAATGTTAAATGGCACATTCACAGAGAAACCAGGGATGATGCCTTCAAGAGGTTTACCACTAAAGAATATGCTGTCTTTAGTATCAATTCTGTTCTCCATTTCCATTTGATAACTGATACCAAAATCTTTGTACCATTTGTATTTTCCTAAGGCATCTGGTTTAGAAAACGGCGTAATACGCTGCATGCTAACAGTTAAATTAGGAAGCGTCATACTAAAACTATTGTTTTGAGTATTTTGTCTGTGTAGCGCACTTGTTCTAAGATCCAGCCGGTTTTTGATAAGGGTTTTAGAATAAGACACTGATGAACCAAATTCATTACTGGTAATGGAGGTGGCATTGAATGAGTTTAAGCGAGCCGCATTGTTTTTCTGAACATTAACATTGGCAGAGAACGTAGATCCAGGGCGGGCTTTAGGGTCTTGACTATGTTGCCAGAAGATTCTGAATGCTTTGGTAGTATTGGTTTTAAAGTCGAGGTCTTCGCGTTCACCGTTCAGGTATTTTGAAAATTCGATATTGAGGTTACCACTAAATTTATATCTGGTATAATATCTGGTATTTGAAGCTAATCTCCAGCTTCCTCTGAAGTAAATATCACCACTGATACTCTGATCAAATTTATCGCTAATGGCCAGATGGTAACCAAGGTTTCTTAAAAACGGACCATAAGTACCGCTACTACCATATTCAAAAGGAATCAAACCGGATTTGCGCTGAGTATTGGTAGGTACTAGTCCGAAAGGCAACACCAATGGCGTTGGTATTCCTTCAATCACAAGATTAGAGGGACCGAAAATAATTTTCTTTTCAGGAATAATTTTTAGATTGTTTGACAGCAAATAGAAATGCGGATGCTCTCGGTTGTTACAGGTAGTGTATTTGCCCTGATCACTGTATATGCTTTTGTCGTTGTCTCTGAATACTTTGTTACACAATATGAAGCCTTCACCCTCTTTCATCGAGATACCGTAGGTACGGCCCCGTTTTGTGTTAAAATTATAGATCATGGTATCTGCTTCGGTTTCTCGCTCACCATCATTAAACTGAGGTTTTCCTACATACCGGCCAAGACTGTCTATTCTTCCTTTGGCGTATAGTTCGCGCTTGTCAAAGTCGACAACTATCATATAAGCCTTGAGGTTCAGGCCATCATAAACAACTTGAGCATCACCAAAAAGAATGGCTTTTTTAGCAGATAAATCAAAAAAAGTAGAATCATTAGCCTTGTATTCAATGATAGATTCGATGGCATCTTTTGAGATTCTGAAAGTATCAGTTTTGGTCTTAGGAAGCGAATCGGCAGTCTGAATCGTTTGCGACAACAGATCTCCTGTGTATAAAAAGCAGCACGATAATTGTATTATCCACACAAATGCTTGCAGATGTTTCTTGGAGATTAAAAGGTTATACAAACTAATATTCCGAATTTTGCGCAAAACTAAAAGAAATACATTAGGCAAAAAAAATAAAAAGATGAATAAAAGAAATTTAATACTGTTCTTAGCTTGCCTGACTGTTACCATCACATCTTTTAATACAGTTGAAAACAAGAACTTATTTGACATTATAGTCATCGATGCCGGACACGGAGGGCATGATCCAGGCTGTAATGGTGGCAGCAGTAAAGAGAAAGAGGTAACTTTGTCTATTGCCTTAAAACTAGGCAAGCTCATTGAAGATAGCTTGAAAGATGTTAAGGTGATATATACTCGTAAAACAGACAAATTTATTGAATTAAGCGAACGCAGCAATATAGCTAACAAAAACAGTGCCGACCTTTTCATCAGCATTCATTGCAATGCCAATGATAACAAAGAAGCTAACGGAACCGAAACCTATCTGATGGGTTTGCATAAAATGGAAGGCAATCTCGAAGTATCTAAACGAGAAAACAATGTTATCCTGCTGGAGGAAAATTATAAAACCAATAAATCATATGAGGGTTACGACCCAAATTCGCCAGCTGCACATATTATTTTCTCTTTGATGCAGAACGCTTACAGAGCGCAGAGCATCAAGTTTGCCGGTCTGGTAGAGACTGAATTTAAAACTAAGAGTAAACTTAAAAGCAGAGGCGTTAAAGAAGCGGGATTTCTGGTTTTATGGAGAACTGCAATGCCTGGTGTCTTAATAGAAACTGGTTTTTTAAGCAGCGAATCAGACAGAAAAACACTTTCCAAAGACAGCGGACAAGTGATTATGGCTAATGCCATTTTTAATGCCGTTAAAAAATACAAAACCAGCACTGTTGCTACTCCTGCAGCAGGTGGAGCTAAGAAATAGTACTTTTAGTAAGAAAGCACTGGTCTGAGCCATCTCTCAACCAATTCCACATCCATATTTTTGCGCTTAGCATAATCGGCTACCTGATCTTTATTGATTTTGCCTAAACCAAAGTATCTGGCATCCGGGTGAGCAAAATAGAACCCTGAAACAGCAGCAGTTGGCAGCATGGCATA
>JBJTNS010000256.1:0-2983 GCA_046074245.1 Chitinophagaceae bacterium
CGAAACATGAACGGTCCGGTACCAATTGGACGACTTCTAAAATCTGGTCCCACCAAACCTTTTGGCACTATATAACAGTAATTCATCGACAGGATACCCAGAAAAGGTTTGAAAGCCTTTAGCAATGTTATCTGAACCGTAGAATCGTTAAGGGCAATGACCGGAAAAGGCACAGAATCATGGGAAGAGAAACAGCGCAAATCCATTTTATCATTAAAAATCCAAGCCCCAGGCGAGGCAGTTTTAGGATCGGCAACACGACGAAATGAAAAAACGACATCCTCTGCTTTAAATTTTTTGGCAGTTGATTGAGTTGAAGCAATATTTCCGTCCAAAGATGTGGCATGAAAAAACACATCTGTTCTCAAATTAAACGTGTACACTTTGCCTGAATCGCTGATGTTCCAAGATTTGGCCAAACAGGGAACCGACTCGAGTTGATCATTGAATTCAACCAGACCTTCAAACATCTGAGACACCACCCATATCTCGCTCTGAGTGCGGGTAAAGGCAGGATCTAGAGTGGTTAAATTTTGATCTTCATTATAGAAAAAGTAATTCGAAAATTTCAACTTATCCACATTTTGACAACTATTTATCCAAATCAATATGGGGAAAAATAGGGCCGTTTTTAGGGTGATTCTAATATGCTTAATCATATTTTTGAAAGTTCAAATTTAAGTGCAATGAAAGTAAAATATTACGGTCACTCTTGTTTCAGTGTTCACATTGGTGGAAAAGAGCTTCTTTTCGACCCTTTCATATCGCATAATCCACTGGCTAAAGACATTGATATCAGTAGCATCAAGGCCGATTATATATTTTTAAGTCACGGTCACCAAGACCACCTGGCAGATGCCCTGACAATAGCGGCCAATAACAATTCAAAAATTGTGGCAATTTGGGAAATTTGCGAATGGGCCGGCAGAAATGGTCATACCGACAACCATCCGATGAATATTGGTGGATTCTGGAATTTCGACTTCGGAACAGTTCAAATGGTGAAAGCTGTGCATTCAAGTTCGTTTCCAGATGGTTCATATGCAGGCACACCATGTGGTTTTGTCATTTCGGGCGACGACAAAACTTTTTACTACAGCGGAGACACAGCACTGACACTGGATATGCAACTGATTCCGGAAAGACACAATATCAACTTTGCATTCTTACCGATAGGAAGCAATTTCACAATGGACATTACAGACGCTGTAACTGCTGCAAAATTTGTAAAATGCAACCATATCATCGGCATGCATTACGACACATTCGGGTACATTACAATCAACCACGACGAAGCTATCAACCAGTGCAATCAGGCTGGTAAACTTCTAACATTAATGACAATAGGACAAACACTAGATATCTAGTTAAACAATACAAAATGGGAAAGATCATCACAATTGCTAATCAAAAAGGAGGCGTAGGTAAAACAACCACTGCAATCAATCTGGCAGCCAGTCTGGCAGTTCTCGAATTCAAAACTTTACTGGTGGATGCAGATCCGCAGGCTAACTCATCTTCGGGTATTGGATTCGATCCGCAAAACATCAAAGTGGGCTTATACGATTGCCTTATCAACGACACCCCACCAAAAGATGTTATTTTAAAATCAGATCTGAAATACCTAGATCTGCTTCCTTCCAATATCAACCTGGTAGGTGCCGAGTTGGAAATGATTGATCTGCCAAACAGAGAAAGAGTGATGAAACAAGCATTTGAATCTCTAAAAAAAGAGTACGATTTTATCGTAATTGACTGTTCGCCTTCACTTGGTTTAATTACCACCAACTCACTCTGTGCTGCTGATTCCATCATTATCCCTGTTCAATGCGAATATTTTGCGTTAGAAGGATTGGGTAAATTATTAAATACGATCAGAATCGTTCAGAAAGAGCTTAACAAAAACCTGTCTATTGAAGGTATTTTGTTAACCATGTATGATTCGCGCTTACGTCTGAGTAACCACGTGGTTGAAGATGTAAAGATGCACTTCCAGGACTTAGTATTTGATACCATCATTCCAAGAAACACCAAGCTGAGTGAGGCCCCTAGCTTTGGCTTACCGGTTATCACACACGATGTATCAAGTAAAGGTTCTACCACTTACCTTAATTTAGCGAGAGAAATTCTGCAAAGAAATGGTCTGACTAAAATGGAGAAAACAGAAAAGGTAATGTAATTATATGAATTCAATGAGTAAAGACGCAAATAAAACAAAGAAAGGTGGCCTTGGAAGAGGCTTGTCAGCATTATTAAATAACGCTGAGACAGACATCACAGTCAGCAACGAATACAGAGCTGGTGGCGGTGTTCAGTTAATTGAAATTAAAGATATTGAAGCGAATCCTTTTCAGCCAAGAACAGAATTTGAACAGAAGGCGCTGGACGAATTATCTGAGTCGATAAAAGTACACGGTCTGATTCAGCCGGTAACGGTTAGAAAAATGGGGTATGATAAATACCAGCTCATCAGTGGCGAAAGAAGAACCAGAGCTTCAATTATGGCGGGACTCGAGAGAATTCCTGCTTATATCCGTATTGCCAACGACCAGGAAATGCTGGAGATGGCGCTGATTGAAAACATTCAGAGAGAAAACCTGAACCCGATAGAGGTATCTTTGAGTTATAAAAGACTTCTGGAAGAATGCCAGCTGAAACAGGAAGAACTTGGCGACCGTGTAGGAAAAGACAGAAGTACTGTGAGCAATTATCTGCGTTTACTTCGTTTACCTGATGAGGTACAAATTGGTTTAAAAATCAATAAAATCTCTATGGGGCACGCTAAAGCAATTTTATCAGTTGAAGATCCGGATGAGCAAATAGCCTTATACAGACGAATTGAAAAAGAAAACTTAAGTGTCAGAGGTGCCGAAGAAGTTGTTAAACAAGCCAAAGCTGCTAAAGGTGGTTCTGCTTCTGGTGGCAAATCTCCAAGCACTCCGGGTTTTGAAATCGATGATGCTCTGAAAATGAAAATCGATAA
>JBJTNS010000257.1:0-15569 GCA_046074245.1 Chitinophagaceae bacterium
TTTACAGAAACCAATAAAACGTATTTAACAGTTTGTACTCTTGTATTCTGTTTGTTTGTAATGGGCGCCAGCAAGCGCAAAGAAATTGGCAGTATGTTAAAAACAGAAGTACATGGTAATGTGGTAGACAAAGCCATTTCTGAAATCCATTTTGTTAACTGGAAGCAGCCATCAGAGTTTATTAAAAAGAACCTTAAGAAAGGCGATGTGGTAATGGCTACGGTTCAGTTTGCGCCGAAATTTTATTTGGGTATGGACTCGGTGGTATGGTTTAGACAAATGCATTATGATGCTAAGAAAAAGGACTATGTATCCAACGATCCAGATCAGCGTAAATTAAGCGCCACCACCTACGAACAACTGGTTAAAACATACAATGAAAATGCCAGAGGTTGGTTGTTGGCAGATTACTATTTTGACAATGCATTAACCGATCCCAGAGCCAAACAATTTGTAGAACAAAACTTTACTTACCATTTTGATGCCTGCGACGACGGCGGCGTTAAAGTGTTTAGCTGGGACAAAGCGAAACCTAAAACCTATCAGAGCGCATTTGTTATAGAAATGGGTAAAAACGCCAATCAGGTAGCCTCTATGCCATTTACCATGACTGTGAATACGGCTACATTGCCACCAAAAACCTATATGTTTTTCCTGAGTCAAGGTATTGACAGCGACAACGAAGCGTATGTGATCATCAACGGTCAGCAGGTGGCGATTAAAGCCAATGGCAAGGCCTCTCAGATTGATGGCAATATTGTGGAAGTACCAGCTTCATACTTTGTTAATGGCGAGAATAAGATACAGTTTGCCTATAACGATTCAGAAGGCAATGGCGATGTCATAAAGGGTTGTGTGATATACAACTTCGATTTAAGGTAATTGGGGCATGACGCTTGTCATGTTATAGTTGTCCGAAAGCTTTTAATTTTGAAGCATGATTATTGACATTAAATCTGATATGATGCTGAAGGATTTGAAAAAGCAATTCCACAGCTACTACCCACATTTAAAAATTGAATTTTTTAGTGAAGAACGCAATCAGAGCGGACGCAATTCCAGAGAGCAAATGTTGTCTAATGAGGCTTTGTTAAGCGACATAAAAGGATTTATTGCCCAAAAGATTGAATTCAGTGGCGATACCACTGTCGCAGCTTTCGAAGCAATGTTTGCCGATATGGCTGGATTAAATGTTCAGGTCTTCAGAAAAAGCGGTAATGTGTATTTAGAAACCAGCAATACCGATGATTGGACCCTGGATCAGGAGCACAAAGAAGCCTTGAGCTCGCAGGTGAAAGCAGAATCAGGTAGTTCTGATTTTACCGACAGAGATCAGTGGGAATAAACTGAACTGAGTTCAAATTGCTGATTAACAGAGTATTTACTGAGATTACTCTGCAATACAAATCTACTAAACTACATAAAAAATCGCCCATTTTCTGACAATATGTCAGTAAAATGTAGTATCTTTGCACTCCTTATGATAGACACAGGGTTATCAGCAATAGAAGTTAAAGAGAAAGCCAGTCATGGCAAGCAATTTTATATTGAGAGTTATGGATGTGCGATGAATTTCAGTGACAGCGAAATTATTGGTTCTATATTGAGTGAGAATGGTTATTCGGTTACTCAGGATGAATTCAGTGCAGATTTAATATTATTAAACACATGTGCCATTCGCGAGAATGCAGAGAAAACGATACGCGACCGTTTAAAACATTTAAGGAACAATAAGAAGAAGAATTCTGATTTAATTATTGGTGTTTTAGGGTGCATGGCGGAGCGATTAAAAACTAAGTTACTCGAAGAAGAGAAACTGGTAGATATAGTCGCTGGTCCGGATGCCTACAGAGATCTGCCAAAACTGGTAGAGGAAGTTGTTGACGGACAGAGAGCCATCAATGTTTTATTAAGTCGTGAGGAAACTTATGCCGAAATTTCACCATTGAGATTAAACACCAATGGCGTTTCAGCTTTTATCAGTATTATGCGAGGTTGCGACAATATGTGTTCTTTCTGTGTGGTACCATTTACCAGAGGAAGAGAGCGCAGCAGAGATCCGGAAAGTATAGTTAACGAAGCCCGCATATTAAGTGAGTCTGGTTACAAAGAAATAACCCTATTGGGGCAAAACGTAGACAGTTATTTATGGTTTGGTGGTGGTCCGAAAGTGGAGTTTAAGAAAGCAAGTGAAGAAGAGCAGGCAAATGCTGTAAATTTTGCGAAATTATTAGAAATGGTAGCATTAGTAGACCCGAATATGCGCATCAGATTCAGCACTTCGCATCCTAAAGACATTTGTGACGACGTTTTGTATACAATAAAGAAATACGACAACATATGTAAGTATGTACATTTACCAGCCCAGAGTGGAAATACCAGGGTATTAGAGGTGATGAATCGCACGTATACACGTGAGTGGTATTTAGACAAGGTAAAAAGAATCAGAGAGATTATTCCTGAATGCGGCATTAGTTGCGATATTATAGCTGGTTTTTGTTCAGAGACAGAAGAAGAGCATCAGGATACTTTAAGTATGATGGAGCTGAGTCGTTTTGATTTCAGTTATATGTATAAATACAGCGAGCGACCAGGCACGCCAGCTCAGAAGAAACTGACAGACGATGTACCGGAAGAAGTAAAATCACGTCGATTGTCGGAGATCATTGATTTGCAGAATCGTTTATCATTCGAGAATAATTCGGCATATATAGGAAAAGTAGTAAGGGTTCTGGCGGATTCGGTATCCAAAAAAAGCACAGAGGATTTATCTGGCAGAAATGATCAGAATGTAAAAGTAGTATTTCCGAAAGGAGAACATAAGATTGGTGATTTTGTTGATGTACGCATTGAGAAAGTTACCAGAACAACATTAATAGGCAAAGCTATCAACTAATGGAATTACAGACCGTAAAAAACAGATTTGAGATAGTCGGAAATTCACCGGCGCTAAATCATGCGCTTGAAACGGCTATTAAAGTAGCACCAACGGATATGAGCGTATTAATAACCGGAGAGAGCGGCGTTGGTAAAGAGTCGTTTTCAAAGATTATACATGCATTAAGTACCCGTAAGCACGGCAATTTCATTGCAGTCAACTGTGGTGCTATACCAGAAGGAACAATAGATTCAGAATTATTCGGGCATGAAAAAGGGTCATTCACCGGAGCAACAGATGCCAGGAAAGGGTATTTTGAGGCGGTTAATGGCGGTACTATATTTTTAGATGAAGTTGGTGAGTTACCTTTAGGAACGCAAGCCAGACTTTTAAGAATTCTCGAGAATGGCGAGTTTATTAAAGTAGGTTCATCAAAAGTTCAGAAAACCAATGTCAGAGTGGTTGCTGCTACCAATAGAGATTTACTGGAGCGAGCTAATCAGGGCAAATTCAGAGAAGATTTATATTACAGACTGGCGACAGTGCCAATCAGGGTGCCGCGACTTAGCGAGCGCAAAGAGGATATACATTTGTTATTCAGAAAATTTGCCACTCAGTTTTCAGAGAAAAACCATTCGCCAGTTATTCAGTTGAATGCTGATGCACAAAGACTTTTAGCAGATTATGCATGGCCTGGTAATATTCGTCAATTAAAGAATATCACCGAGCAGGTTTGTGTTTTAGAGTCTGAGAATAGTCCGATTTCAGCAGATATTCTCAGAAATTATTTACCAGTAACAGGTTCATTTTTGCCATTAGCATACAATACCGGAGATAATTTAAGTTTTCAGGGTATGAGTGAGCGAGATATATTCTACAAGTTTTTAGTGGACATGAAAAAGGATGTGAGTGATTTAAAGCGCATCGTGATGGGACTGGTTGAGAGCAGTGGAAACCGGGAAGAATTTATTCGCAACAACAAAGAAGATATTCAGCATGTACTCTACAAGGATAATTTTTACCAGGAATCTTATGAGAAACCAGTTATAATTCCACCAAGTACAGTGCAGCCAATTCGCACAAACGTTATTGATGTATCTCATGTTGAAGAGCAGGATAATATAGGGGCCACGATTGCTGATCAGGAATTGGAGATGATAAGAAAAGCCCTAACAAGAAACAAAGGCAAGCGCAATAAAGCAGCAAAAGAGCTGGGAATTTCGGAACGCACTTTGTACAGAAAAATAAAACAGTTTAATTTGGAGTCTATTTGAGGAAGTTTAAAATTATAGCGCCACTAGTGTTTCTGATTGTATTGTCGGGTTGTAAATCGTGCAAATACAGTTTATCTGGTATTAATATTCCTGCAGATGTCAAAACACTGAGTGTGCAATATTTTACAAATAAGGCCACTTTGGTGAATCCAAGTTTAAGTCAGAAGTTTACAGAAGGCTTAAAGGATAAGTTTCTGAAACAAACGTCGCTGACCATTATTGCCAGTGACGGGGATTACAGATTATCCGGATTTATTACAGATTATAAAACAGAACCAGTGGCAACCAGTAGCAGTACTGGTGCGGTTAAGAATAGATTTACCCTTTCGGTGGCGGTTGTTTTCGAATGTCCGAACCACAAGGAAATGAATTTTACAGAGACAATTACTAAATTTCAGGAGTTTCCTGCTACTGATAACTTTCAGACACTTGAAAATAGTTTATCTGAAGAAGTAAGTAATCAAATTATACAGGAAGTATTTAACAAAGTAGCTTTAAAATGGTAATGTTATGAATATAGAAAGATTGCAGAGCATATACCAGAACACATCCATTGCGGATAAAACCGATATTGAAGATGTCAGGCAGTTAACAGAAGATTATCCCTATTTTGCTTTGCCCTATGTTATTCTTTCAAAATATTATTTTGAGACCAGGCATTACCGTTTCGAGGATATACTTAGACAAGCTGCGATGCGGGTAAAAGACCGCAAAGCATTATACGAATACATACACAGCATTCAACAGGATATACCTGCTCATGTTATAGAAGAATCCTTTAGTCCTGAAGAAATAGTACACGAGCAAGCCGCAGAATCTGCAATATCAGTTGCAGATTTTCTGGAAACAGAAATTACGGAACAGGCCTCTGAACCATTAATTTCAGATCAATTTACGGAGGAAACTGTTGAAGCAACATCAGAATTAATCAGTGAAACTCCGGTAATTACTGAAGAAAATGAGCCTGAAGAGTTTGTTATTGATACACATTCAGAGACACGCTCAATTGACAAAATAGAAATAGATTACGATATCATTGGAGAGGAAATAGAAACAGAGTTTTCTTTTTCTAAATCATTTGCACCATCAGAGGAAGAGCAGGACAACAACGAAATTATTGTAGTTGATAATACAGGTTTTTCTGCTACAGTTGAGCCAGTTAAAGAAACAACAGAAGTAGATGAGCATTTAAGAAAGTATCCAGTATATAGTATTGACAATTATTTTAAAGACCAGGCACCGGCAGTTCCGGTAACTGAAGAAGAGCCAAGTTCGGAGAAAGATTTTTTTGCCTGGTTAAAATCACCAAAAACTCAGGAAACAGTTCAGGGAGTTAAGGAGGAAGTAGCGGAGGCAAGTAAAGAGCTTGAAAAACAGCCTGAAGCATTGCTTCAAACAGATGAGAATGTCACAAAAAAGTCAGATTCACTCGATTTAATCGACCGATTTATCAGCATTAACCCTCAGATTTCGCGCCCGAAGAAGGAGTTTTTCAATCCGGAAAACATGGCCAAAAGGAGTGAAGTAATTGATTTAGAATTTGTTAGCGAAACCTTGGCCAATATCTATTACGAACAGGGTAATTACGAACTGGCGATTAAAGCCTACGAAAAATTAAGTTTGCAAAATCCCGCAAAAGAATCGTACTTTGCAGACCTTATTGAAAAAATAAAAAACGAGAGAAAATAACATGTTAAGTTTAATATTAATAATCGGCCTAATTGCAGCAGCTTTAATGATCATCATCGTGTTGATTCAGAATCCAAAAGGTGGTGGATTAGCTTCTAACTTTTCTTCAAGCAATCAGATTTTTGGTGCAAAACGTACATCAGAAGGTGTAGAGAAGTTAACCTGGATATTTGCAGTAGCAATTTTAGTAGTATCATTAGCGGCCAGTTCATATAATGGCACTAAGAGCAAGGCAGGTGCAGCCACTCCAACTGATTCTAAGATGGAAGGTTATATCAACGCAAAAGCTCCAAAAGCTCCTAAGAAGTAATATTTTCCTAATCTTACTGAACGGCGTAAGCCAGCCCGACTTTGATATTCTTATTGAATATCTGACCTCCGTGAATTCCTTTATCATCAAATGATTTGAAGCTCATGTCCAATTGAGCATTGATACCGAATTTTCCTTTCAGCAGGAAAGCGAAGTTATTTTGCAGGTAAATCTGTGTACCATTTCCATTTTCATTCGAGAAATTCTGATCAACAAACATATGATCATAACCTCCTAAGGTGGTATAAGTCAACCAGTCTTTCAGTTTAATTTTAACTCCAACAACCACACCAACATTCATTGCATCAATAATTCTTTCGGCTTTTTGCTGAGGTGAGCTGTAAAAGGTACGTGAATCGAGGTTAACGCCTAAGCCCAAACTAAAGTTATCGCCTTTAACAAGATTTCTGCCGTAGGTAGCTGTAAAAACCGGCAAATCTAATCCCATAACCTTGTTGGTATCATTAAAATTGGCACTGTCTTTCTCGCCATTCACGAGGTATCTCACCAGCCAGGTGGCATCCATTCTGAAGAAGCTTGGTTCTTTAAAATTGATGTAGTTAAAAGTAAGACCAGAAGTGCTGATATTCTTACCTTTCTGGTCGATTGTCTGAGGAATTGCACCAGCCTGAAGGAAATTCAGCATGGTTATTTTTTCCTGAGCATTGGTTTTAACGCTCAAGACACAAAGCAGTATTAAAAGAAAGTGTTTCATATAGATGGTATATTTGAAGCAAATATAGAAAAATATCACAATTGCCATCAATACCACATTTGTGGTATAAATCAGTGAATCAAATTAAAATACAGCGAAGAATCAGGCATTTTCCGGAGTTTCCATTCAGGAGGGAATAGGTTATTGATGCGATTACCGGCAAATTTACCCAAACCTATTATCTGGTTGTTATAGGTAAGCAGTACATAACCTTTTTTATCCTTCTGTGAAATTGAAATGGCATTTTTAAACAGGTAACTCAGTGCCTGAGCCTGATTGAGTTCAAATTGTTCGAAGGCATCTTTATTGATACTGGAAGCGAAAGGCAGATAGGGAGAAACACTAAAGAGTTTGTCTTTACTGGTCCCGATACTTATTCCAATGGCGTAGATATGCAAACCACACAAATGATCTGCAAAGAATTCAAAAACATGATTTCTAATGGCTAGAATCTGACCTTTAAAATCGTAGAAATCGCCGGCATTATTCAGGAGGTTTTTCCAGGCATCATCTGCTTTAATGGGTTTGAGCAGATGTTTAGCATTGATATCTTTAGCATCGTTGAGCCCATTATTTTTGAGCAGAGCAATAAAAAACCCTTCACCTTTAGTGGTATGAGGCATGCATTGAAAACTAGAACAGGATTGATTTTTCAGAGCAAATTCGGTTAATTCGAAATTCAGATTTTCAAGCAGTTTTACTTGTTCCAGATTTTCGCCAGGGTTATAGGTACAAGTGCTATAAATAATAAATCCTCCTGGTTTAACGCAATTGGAAATGGATTCCAGAATCCTTTTCTGTCTTAGTTCGCAGGTAGTAACATTTTCAGGGTTCCACTGATCTACAGCTTCCGGATCTTTTCTGAACAAGCCTTCGCCACTGCAGGGAGCATCAACAAGCACGAGGTCGAATACCCCACCAATTTTCTCGAAGTCGCTACTATCTGAGTTGGTAATAATACAGTTAGGGTAACCATTTTTACAGAGGTTTTCGTATAAAACAGGTACTCTGGATCGGATAACCTCGTTAGAAACCAGGACATCATCATTGCCAAGCAGATTTCCCAGTAAAGTAGATTTACCACCGGGAGCGGCACAAAGGTCGAGCACCTTTAATGGTCCGTTTAACAGAGAACGCACTTTAAGAAAAGCTGCTTCAATCATCATACTAGAAGCTTCCTGAACATAGTAGGTTCCGGCATGCCATAGAGGGTCAGAAGAGAAAACAGGCCGATTGTTCAGGTAGTATCCGGTTTGGCACCATTCCACGCGTTCAAGAGGAAGAAGCTGATTAAATTTAGAGGGATTAATTCTGACAGAAACAGGAGATTCGCTTTCCAGGGCTTCAACAAATTTGTCGTAATCAGCGGAGAGCTGATTGCGCATACGTGTTTCAAACTCTATTGGCAGTTTCATTTCTTTGTTAACGTAATTCCTCCAAGAATTAAAAGCATACCTGAGATTTGGAATATACCGATAGGTTCACCCATGATAATGCCCCACATATAAGCAAAAACGGGAATCAGATATGTAACAGAAGCTGCGAAAAGAGCAGTTGTTTTTTGCACCAGCTGATTAAATACGATAAGAGAAATGGCAGAACCAATTATACCGAGAATCATGATATAGAGCAAAGATTCGCTTGCTTCAGGACGCATAGCTGCCTGTACGGTTCCGGTAGACAAACCAACAATAAGAGCAGGTATGGAGATCAGTGTCAGAGGTACCATACTATTGATAATTGGTGTCAGGTGGTTAAGTTTAGATTTTATAATATTGACATTGATACCATAGAACAAGGCTGCAAGAATCACTTTCAGGCACGGCAGTATGTAGTCTGCTTCGAAGGTAATTCCCTCTTTACTTTTAGTGAGAATAAGGGTAAGCGCTCCGATAAGACCAATCCCAATGCCGGCCACTTGTTTAACGGTGAATAACTGAGAAAAGAGTACGACTCCAAAAATAAGTGCAAACAGGGGTGTAGTGGCATTTAAAGCACCAGAAAGAGAGCTTGGTATATCTGCACCCGCTGAAGCAAAAAGATAGGCAGGAAGTAAATTTCCGAGAGTTCCTGATAAAGCCAGAAAATACCAGTCTTTTTTTGCCAGGGTTTTGTAGACTCTAAAAAAGAAGAATACTGCAACAGAACCTGCGAATACTAATCTCAGGGATGCCACTTGTAAAGAAGTAAAAGACTCGAGTCCTTTTTTCATTAAAATGAAGGCACTACCCCAAACGAAACCCAGGAAAAGAAGTACAAGGATAGTTTTGGCATCAAATTTCACGGCACAAAGTTACATCTATTTAAATTGTTCTTATACTATTATTTGGGAACTGTTTAGCGGGTAAGAATGATGTATTCGGTTATAACTTTAGTAAGGAAAGTTTCTTTATCACCTGGAATTTGTTTGAGTTGAAGCACATCCACAAGTTTTAGGATTAATTCATCCATTGCCTGCTTATGAGCGGCATTACGAAATGTCCGGTACCTGCTTAATAGTTGTTTTATTAATATAACATCGTTTTCCTCAAGATTAACAGCCAGGGGATATTCGAATTCATAGTTATCTTTATCTTTTAGATTTAATTTCAGAATATCATTTAATTTAAATCCATAGGAGTTATTTTTTCTGATAATGGTAGTACCTGCGATGATATCACCGATGCGCTGAGCATTTCTGCTACTGGCTATTAAGAGCATGGCAATACTTCCAATTGAAAAGTAAATATCGATGATGCGCATCGACCATCGGCTAAAGTAATCATAGAACTGCATTTCTTCTCCATTGAGTTTGATGACTCTGATACCCATTGCAAGCTTACCTATTGATTGACCATTGCCAATTAATTCGCTGAAAAGTGAATAGAATCCCAGCCAGAGAAAGGCAAAAAGCTGAAAGAGCAGATATTTTAAATCATTATCAGACGTATTTTGGACAAAGAACCAGATATAGACAGCTGCATATACCAGAACGATGATAACAAAGTCGATAGCATATGCGAAAATTCTCTGCCCCAGCCCTGCGAGTTGGTAATCAATCTGAACGTTCTGTGGCGTAGTTATTTCTATCGATTTCATTACGACAGATGTAGTACCTTAGTACTGTTCGTTTTCGTTCGGGAAGTCGCTTGATTTGACATCATTGATATACTGATGTACACCGTCATGAATAGACTGATAAAGGTTAAGGTAGCGTCTCATAAATCTTGGTGAGAAGTCTTTGTTAATACCCAGCATATCATGTAACACCAGCACTTGTCCATCGACACCGGCACCGGCACCAATCCCGATAACTGGAATTTTAAGTGAAGCGGCAACCCGGGTAGCCAGTTCAGCAGGAATTTTTTCAAGTACAAGTGCAAAGCAACCTGCATCCTGCAATAACTGAGCATCTTTCACCAGTTTGTCTGCTTCTTCTTTCTCGACTGCTCTTACAGCATAAGTACCGAATTTATAGATACTTTGAGGTGTCAGACCCAGGTGTCCCATTACTGGTACGCCGGCGCTGATGATTCTTTTTACTGATTCGCATACTTCTTCGCCACCTTCGAGTTTAATAGCATGTGCACCACTTTCTTTCATAATACGGATACTGCTATTTAGCGCTTCTTTACTATTACCCTGATAAGAACCGAAAGGTAAATCAACCACTACCAGAGCGCGTTTTACAGCTCTGATAACAGAAGAGGCGTGGTAGATCATCTGATCAAGTGTAATAGGCAGGGTGGTTTCGTGTCCGGCCATCACATTAGAAGCGCTATCGCCAACTAATATTACATCAATACCTGCATCATCTATAATGCGGGCCAGAGAAAAATCGTAGGCAGTAAGCATACTGATTTTTTCGTTTCGCTGTTTCATTTCTTCTAGGGTATGAACAGTGACACGTTTTGCAGGTCTGGATGGAGTTACGGACATGGTTCAAACCTACTATTTTTTTTTGAAATAACCTTTATAGTTGCTTAATAGGTTCTGGAGAAGTTATAATCGGCTGGTAATTTAGGGACTATTAAAAATTTGTTGAGGACTATAGAATTATCACCGTGACAATCTCTGTAATATTTCCTGGATTCAACATCTATTTTTTTTTGTTTATGGTTAATTAAAACCCGAACCTGAAATCCTCCTGAGCTTACAAGAGTAATGACATCCTGTACTCTGATTAAATCGTGTTCAGAAAAGTTAATGGTATTAACAAAAGAAGGGTCGATTCTTCTGAAATAGTTAACACAGGTAGCGCTGTCGCGGATAATCTGAGAATCGCTCAGGTTATTAAGAGAACTCTGTCGGATACTTTCTTTGAGTTTAAGTTCGGTATATTTAAGTTCTATGGTGTTATTATCAAAGGGAAACCCTGGTGGTACTGTATTGTCATGACTGATGCAGCATGACTGCAACATTAAAATCATTAACAAAAATAATGGGTGTTTCATTTGTTATAGTTTATTCCGATTGTAAAGTAGCTAAAGAATGGCCTTTCAATTTGTATCAGATGATGCGACATGAAGGCCGAAAAATGTTCGTCTATCTTTACATCTGTTCTCAGGTAATACGACAACATATTTTTGCTGACAGAGATATCGTCTGCCAGATAAGATTTTAGCAGAGAGTTACCTGTTTTAGTAGCGGTTTTGATATTGATAATCTGGTAATCGACACCTAATACCAGACTAATCCTTTTACTGCGCATCAGGCGAAATCCACCACAGAGGTTTAAGGTATTGATCAGACTGGTTTGTTTATACCTGCCAATACCTGGCCATTCCGGATATTGTGTCCGGTAATAAATATCGTTGTTTATACCCAGGTAAATAGGGGTTTCCGGAAATACATAGTTGAATCCGGTATTTAACATCAGGTTAGTATTAGATTCACCTTTACTAAGAAAAGTAATACCCAAATCTGCCTGCCAGGTTCTTATTTTAAGTGGATCGCCTGCCTGTATTTTACAGACGGATGTAAACAGACATATCAGCAGGCAAAAGATTCTCATACTAAAGATGTTTCCAACCCTGCGCGGTAAGTTTGTGTTTGTTATTCGACTTAGAGATTAAGTGTAATCCTTCACCTTCTGCAACGGCATGTCCTATGACAGTAATATCAAATTCTTTATTGAGTTTTTCGTAATCAGATTGAGGGAAGGTGAATAGCAATTCGTAGTCTTCACCACCGCTCAGCATTGCCACAGTTGGATCTATGCCAAGATCGATGGCTCTTTGATAGGCAATCGGGTCCATAGGCAGTTTATCTTCGTAAATAGTAAAACCAACTTTACTTTGAGTAGCAATATGGTAAAGTTCGCTGGCCAGACCATCGCTTATATCCATCATAGCATTTGGTTGCACTCCAATAGTATTTAAAATATCTACAATGTCAACGCGGGCTTCAGGTTTTAGCTGGCGTTGGATCAGGTAATCATTGCCTTCCAGGTCTGGTTGAAAATCCGGACGTTCAAGGAAGATTCTTTTTTCTCTTTCAAGAATGTGTAAACCCAGGTAAGCAGCTCCCAGATCGCCGGTAACAGCTACCAGATCGCCTTCCCTGCAGCCACTTCTGTAGCTGACTTTTTCTTTCGGCACTTCACCATAACAGGCAATGTTAATGATAAGGCCTTTCTGACTGCTGGTAGTGTCGCCACCCACCAGGTCGACTTTATAAACATTGCAGGCAGTGAGAATACCTTTGTAGAGTTCTTCGATTGCTTCAAGAGAAAAGCGGTTACTAAGGGAAAGACTTACCACGATATGGGTAGCTTTACCATTCATTGCAACGATATCACTTATATTGGTAACAACGGCTTTATAACCAAGGTGAAGCAAGGGTGTATAAGTAAGATCAAAATGGGTACCTTCCACCATCATATCAGTGCTTAGTAGCTGAAATTTATCACCAGCATCTATCACTGCAGCATCATCACCAATACCTTTGATGGTTGATGTATGTGTAAGTTTCACATTTTTAGCAAGGTGGTCGATGAGACCAAATTCGCCGAGATGACTTAGTTCAGTTCTTCCAGAGTTTTCAAACATTGGGCAAAATTACTGAAATTAAGTGAAACCTCTTTAAATGAAAAATCCCGCTTTTAAGGGCGGGATTAGTCTACTATAAGTTGTTTGTTTAATTGACAAAAATTGGAATGTTGCAGGAGTGATAAACGATACCCGGACTGCAGGTACCATTTTTAGAACCTTTCTGGTATTTCACAGTGAAATTTAGATTAGCATTTCCGGTAGTTGAAGATGTTTGCAGCATATTAACGAGACCTATTGGCATAGTACCGTCAGAATCGGTAGCATTCACATTAATGCCCAATGGGTTACTGATACAAATTTTGTAATCTTTGCCATTGGTTTTAATTTTATTGTGAAGGAAAACAGTACTACCGGTAGCATCTTCGATATAGAAGGTTACGATATAAGAGGCATTCTTTTTAAGAACAACACCTCCAACGTTAGCGCTGATTGGTCCGGGTCCATCAGGATCGTCGTAACTACCAATTTCGGTGGTTGAATCTACAGTATTGGTAAAGTATACCATAAATGTGGTAACAGTGTCTTGCGGTCCGGCAGGTAGTGTTGTAGTGCCGCTGCTTCCAGGTGTTTCGGTGTCGTCTTTAGAACAGGCAGTGAGTAATAGTGTAGTTGAGAGAATGAGTTGTAATACGATTTTAAGCTTTTTCATTTTGTATATTTTATGCAATGGCTAAATTGTCAAAAAATATGCCACAAAGGAAAAATACTTTGTTTCAGCCAAAATAAAAGGCTGATAGTATTTGACTATCAGAAGATTAAAAAAGTAAAAAAATTATTCAGCTTCAGCTTCTACAGCTTCTACTTGCGGTACCATACGTTTAAGCAGATTTTCGATACCAGCTTTAAGGGTAAATGTAGAAGAAGGGCAGCCAGAGCAGCTTCCTTTCATTACTACGGTAACGATTCCGTCTTTAAATGATTTGAAACTAATGGCACCACCATCCATTTCAACGGCTGGTTTTACGTGGTCATCAAGGAGTTTAATAATTTTAGATTCAATCTCACCTTCTTCTTCCGGACTTAAAGTTCTGGAGGTATTGATGATTTCTTTACCACTTTCGATATAGTTTTTTATGTACTCGCGAAGGGTAGTAATATGATCAGCCCATTCAACATCCGGCAATTTGGTAATTGATACGAAATTATTCATGATGAAGACACCGTTAGCAAATTTGAAAGTATCAAAGATTTCTACAGCCAGTGGCGATTGACCTTCAGCTTTCTCTCTGGTGCGGAAATCGGCGCTGTCATTAGGTAGAATCATTTTGCTGACAACAAATTTCATGCTGTCCGGGTTTGGAGTAGCTTCTGCGTATATGGTGATGAAATCGCTCATGGTAATGCTTATTTAGAATTATTCTACAAAGGTAATGCAAAGAAATGATACTACATATCATTTCTGCTTATAAATCAGTTGAGCGGATTGATGAGTAAATACAATTTACCACAGCAAAGCCAGGGCCTCTTTGGATTTCCCTTCGCTAAGAAGTCGTTTAGCTGACTGAAATACATCACTTCCGGAGAATTCAAGTTTTATAGCTTGCATAAAATCGGCATCAGGTATTTCTTCAACATTACCCAGGCGACCGAGGTCATTGCCGCTTAAAACATGGCTAAGACGAATATGTTCTGGAAGTGCATCAACGCCGATACCGCAATTTGTAAGTGGTTTTACCAGTTCAAATAAAGCGTCACCCTGGGCTCTGCAATACCAGTCGCCACCCATACTGGCTACCAGATCAATTTTAGTCTGATCGATCTGACCATGTTCATTGAGCACATTTTCATCGATGTGCATTTTTAGCACTTTACATATAACCAGATTACCGGCTCCACCATTTTGTCCCAGTTCTACGACTTGCTGTACCTCGCACTCGAGTTGAACCGGACTTTCTTTAACCCTTGCAGGTTTTACCAGATCAGAGTCGACAGGTGTAAATCCGGTTTTTACAAATTCGTCTACACCTTTTGCATATGGCGAACTTGCAAGTGACATTTGATGCACCATATCATAAGTTACCACATTAATCACCACCTGAGGCACTTCTTTAACATTATCGTGAGTATGTTTGGTTTCGTTGGTTCTGCCGCTTCTTGCCGGAGAAAATACCAGAATTGGAGGGTTAGCACTGAATACATTAAAGAAACTGAACGGCGCCAGGTTTCGGTTTCCCTGGGAATCTATGGTGCTGGCAAAACATATTGGTCGCGGTCCCACACTACCTAACAAAAGCTGATGCAGTTTAGGTACTGTTAATTCTTCTGGTGTAACTGAAAGCATAGGGCAAAATTAAGTGGATTCGATGAAATATTTGTGTATATAGAAAGGATTGATAAGCGAATTGAGGGACAAGCCGGAGGCAGGGCCCCGAAAACGCAAAATTCGAAGTATATTTGCAGCCGGAAAATGGCAAAAGTTGTTGTAGGTTTAAGTGGAGGAGTTGATTCTTCTGTTGCGGCGTATCTGTTAAAAGAAGCAGGTCACGAAGTAATAGGTATGTTCATGAAAAACTGGCATGACACCTCGGTGACGATCAGCGATGAATGTCCATGGATTGACGACAGTAACGATGCTATGCTGGTAGCAGAAAGTCTGGGTATTCCTTTTCAGACCATAGATTTAAGCGATGAATACCGCAAACGAATAGTTGACTATATGTTTGCAGAGTAT
>JBJTNS010000258.1:0-3389 GCA_046074245.1 Chitinophagaceae bacterium
CTATTACATGGTAGATTTGCGCGAGCTGGTAAAGGGCGATGGCGATGAGCTGGAATACTACTTTGAGGTCTGGGATAATGATGCTGTAAACGGCAAGAAATCCAGTAAAAGTCAGGTTTTCAAAATGCAGGCTCCCAGCGAGCAGAGTCTGAGAAAGGAAACCGAGAGTGGCAATAAATCACTAAAGAGTAAAATGGCCCAGATGATGAAGGATCTTGAAACTATGCAAAAGCGTGGAACAGAGCTTAAGCGTGAGTTAATGGAGAGTAATGAACTGGACTGGCAGCAACAGCAGAAGTTAAAAGAGTTTATTGCCGAACAGAAGAAACTGGAGCAGAAGGCTGAGGAGTTAAAGCAGGAAAATGCGGCACAAAAAGAAAAAGAGCAGAATATTTCAATACCTGATGAAGAGATATTAAAGAAGCAGGAAGAACTGGATAAACTGATTAACTCTGTGATGACACCAGAGATGAAGGAACTTGTGAAGAAGCTGGAGGAGATGGTAAAGCAGCAGAACAAAGATGCCATACAGAACCAGCTTGATAAGATGAAACTGAGCAACGAAGAGATTAAGAAAGAACTTGATCGCAGTCTCGAACAGTTTAAGCAGCTTGAATTAGAGAAGAAAATTAATGAGCAAACCAATGCTTTGCAAAAACTGGCAGAGAAGCAGAAGGAGCTTGCTCAGAAAACTCAGGATAAAACAGAAACCAAAGAATCTTTGAAGCAGCAACAGGATGAATTGAACAAACAGTTTGACGAGTTAAAGAAAGAAATTAAAGAAACAGAAGAAAAGAATAAAGATCTTGAAACGCCTCTTAACATGGAGAGTACCGAGAAAGATCAGCAGGAAATAGATCAGAGCATGGATGAGAGTTCTGAGAACATCGAGAAAAAACAAAACAAGAAAGCAGGAGAGTCGCAGAAGAAGGCGGCAGATAAGATGGAAGAAATGGCGGCTAAGATGAAGAAGTCGCTTGAGCAGGCTCAGCAGGAGCAGGAAGAGGAGGATTATTACACCTTGCGTCAGATTCTTGAAAATCTGATTGAGTTAAGTGTTCAGCAGGAAGCTTTAATGGATCAGATGAAAGAGAACCGTTATTACAGTCCGAAATATGTCGAATTAAGCGCTAAACAGCAAAAATTAAAGGAGAGTGCCAAGATGGTAGAAGATTCTCTGCTGGCCCTCAGCAAACGTCAGATCCACATAAAGAGTTTTGTCAATAAAGAGATTGGCAATGTCAATTATCATATGAATCTGGCGATTGAAGATTTTAGTAAAGTGATTGTATCTCGTGGATTGAGTAATCAGCAATATGTAATGACGGGTTTAAACAATCTGGCACTGATGCTTAGCGAATCTTTAAAGAACATGCAGGAGAGCATGAAGGATAAAAAGAAAGATGGCAATTCTCAGTGCAAGAACCCAGGGAAGAAAAAGGGCAAATCTGGCAATGAGGGCAAGCAGAAAAAGATGGGAGGGATGAAGCAGATGCAAGATGAACTGAGTAAGCAATTGCAGCAAATGAAAGACGGAAAGCAGCAACAGGGTAAGAACCCGAATAGCGAGCAGTTTGCCCGAATTGCAGCAAAGCAGGAGGCATTGCGTCGAGAAATTGAACGATTGCAAAAGCAATTAAAAGAAGAAGGCAAGCCTGGTTCGCTGGGTGATTTGGAGAAGACCAAACAGTTGATGGAACAGCAGGAGAAGGATTTAGTGAACAAACAGATTACGCCAGAAACGATGCGGCGCATGAAGGAAATAGAAACCAGAATGCTTGAGCACGAGAAGGCTGAGATGGAGCAGGATATGGACGATCAGCGTGAAGCCGAACAGGCTAAAGAGGTTGAAAAAGAAATGCCACCAGCTATTAAAGCTTATCTGGAAAAGAAAGCCAAAGAGATGGAATTGTTGCGCAGTGTTCCAAACGAGCTTTCGCCATATTATAAAGATAGAGTAAGAGTTTATTTTCAGAAGCTGGGTAATGTCTGATTCATTTAGAATATTGTGTTTAGAAACCTCTGCACAGATATGTTCAGTATCGGTAGTGACAGAGTCAGGTGTTTTTCATTCTGTTTCTGATACCGTACAAAACCACGCCGAAGTGTTAATGCACCTGATTCAAGACTGTCTGGATAAGTCGGGTACAGGCATGAAGGATATTACTGCCATTGCCATCAGTGATGGTCCGGGTTCGTATACCGGACTGCGAATAGGCAGTAGTACAGCCAAAGGATTGTGCTATGCTTTGCAGGTGCCTCTGATAAAAGTAAGCACCTTAAAAGCGTTGGCAAAAGCTGCTTTGGATAAAACTGATAAATCGACCATCTGGCCGATGATAGACGCCCGGAGGATGGAAGTTTACCACGGCATCTATAACAGAGAATTAGCAACCTTACAAACGATCAATAATGGCATTATCGATCAGGATGGATTTGTTCCGACCTGGTTAATGCCCAATGACACCATCATCTGTGGGGATGGAGGAGAGAAAGCCTCACAATTTTTAGGCATATCTTTTTTGCCTATAGCACCCCGTTCCGCCTATTTATGTCCTTTAGCGGCAGAGGCGTGGCAAATTAAGGATTTCGTTGATATTGTCAGCTACGAGCCTTATTATTTAAAACAAGCTAATATTACTGTAGGTAAGTAGTTTTCTAGACCTTCCAGGTTTCTAGACTTTCCAGGTTTCTAGACCTTCCAGGATCGGAGACCTGGAAGGTCTAAAAAAAAAGCCCTCCGAAATCGGAAGGCTTTTTAAATATGATTAATTCAATTATTGAATTTTCAGTTCGATGGTGTTTTTAGATTCGGTACCAGCATTGTAGTTGGTAACGATTCTGTCGCGGGAGATACCGAATTTCTCAGTTAAGAATTTAACGATTTCGTCCATGCAACGGGTGTTGGTAGCAGCGTTGTATTTAGAGCTTTTACCAGCAGGACCATTGATTACTAATTTTTTGTCTGGGCATTGTTTCATTTTATCAACTACCTGATACAGCATAGCTTTAACTTCTTTAGTTAAGCAGTTGCTGCTGATAGAGATTGGAGGGAAAGCAACGTTGTCGCAGCTGCAGCAAAGTTTGATTTCAACACCGTTAGCATCAACTAAAGCACCTGGAGAAGAGTTTAATTCTCTGTCTCTGTGGTCAGGGATGTTATCACCGTCGCTATCAATAGCAGCACCAGTTACAGGGTCAACAGTAGCACCTTTGTCAGTGAAAGGCTCCTGATCTTGACAATCTGGAACACCGTCCATGTCAGAGTCAACCGCCATACCGTTACCATATACCATACAAGAATCTGGAGTTTTGTTGTCTTGGTCGAAGCAGTTAGACACGTGGTCTTTATCGTCATCAACACCTAAACAATCTGTTTTCTTTTTAAC
>JBJTNS010000259.1:0-12541 GCA_046074245.1 Chitinophagaceae bacterium
TACCAGATGATCTCTGCGGGTGCATTGAAGTACGAAGGTTTTTAAATGAGAGTTTCTGAATTTGCCGAAATAACCGAACATGCCACCAGAACCGAACAATCTTATCGCATTTTTAATTTCCTCTGGTTCGCCAGCGCGCACATTAATAATTCTGCTGCGTTCGTATTTCGCCTTTCCAATTAAGCGGTTTACAATAACGTGCTCTGGAGTGATTTCATAGCTGTTTGGCTTCCACAAATAGGCGAGGAAAATGCTGACAGAGACGATGGGACCAACGATGAAAAAAGTTTGCTTGTCTTCTGATACCATGAAGGCCACCATCAGGGTTGTTACTACAAATAAGGAAATAAACAAACTCAGGTATTTTGCTGTTTTGTCGAGGGATGCAGAGAATTTCATGGGAATTATTGAGTGAGTTGTGATGTTTTAATAATGTCTTTTACTTCGATGATACTTGTCGGGTGCTGGTAGTAAGCTGTTCGTATCATTGATTGTCCGAGTTCAGCCAGTGTAGAGGCGGTGTTTGGTGCGACCAACTTAAGGACAGGATACAGCCATCCCAGGTACTTATAATATTTAAGTGTGTTCTTCATGCCAGGTGTCGGCTTTAGCATGCCTGGCCGGTACAAATACACTTTTTTGAAAGGTAATTTCTGTAAATCATTTTCTGTTTTTCCTTTCACTCTAGCCCACATCAGACGGCCTTTTTCGGTGCTGTCTGTGCCTGCTCCGGAAATGTATGAGAAAGTCATGCCCGGATGTGCACACTGCTCTGCGAAATGCATGGTCAGTTCATAGGTCATTTTTCTAAAATCAGTTTCATTCATTCCAACTGACGAGACCCCTAAACAAAACAAACAGGTGTTATACGCTTTAAAGGTCTCTTTTAAAGAACTGATATCGAAAAAATCTTTATGGATAATTTCTTTGAGTTTAGGGTGTTTATATCCGCAAGTTCGTCTGTTTACCACCAGAATTGAGGCCACTTTATCTGAGTTCAGGCATTCGTGAAGAACACCTTCGCCAACCATTCCGGTAGTACCGGTAATAATGATATTTAGAGGTTCAGACATGTCTATTGTTTTTTTGCTGTAATAATTAAAGACTCGAAGGTAAGTGCTTCATCTGAAATTCCTGTAGCCGGACTTTCTTTTTTTTCAGTTACCGTCATAATTTCAAACGAATTTTTTTCCAGTAACCGACACACATCTTCTTTGCTGTACAATGTAAAACCATAAGCCGTAAAAGGGTGATGTTCCATGATGTGCTTTGGTCTGATGGCGATGGTGAGCAAGCCACCGGTTTTTAATAGTCGTTTAATAGTAGAAAGGGTAGTGTCGGGCTGCGACCAGAAATACAAAGTGTTAATGGTGAAAATTCTGTCGTAAATTGGCTCAGAGTATGGCAGCTCGTCGATAGCACAATGCAGAAACTGCGCTTTGTTCTGACGGCAAAGCTCGGCATTGTTGTTTCTCGATGCCTCAACCATCTCTTTAGAATAATCAATACCGGTATAAATAATTTCAGGACAGCGATTGAATAATTCGCGAACAAAATGCCCGTTGCCCATCCCGATTTCCAGAACTTCCTGTTCTGGATGCAATGCAAGTTCATCAAAAGTAAACTGATGAATCTGCTGATTGCTCAGATTCATTCTTTCGCCGATTTCTGTTGCAAAATCTCCATTGGGTTGTCGTAGCTGTGCTGCAACAAATTGCCAGTCGTTTATATTATCTTTCATAAAATTCTATCGGTAATCCATCAGGATCTGCCATAAACATAAATCTTTTGTGGGTGTGTTCGTCTTTTCTAATGGCTTCCGGATTGTAACCGTGTGTTTTTAAAAAAGCCTGTGTGCCTTCTATGTCATCAACTTCAAATGCCAGATGCCTTAAACCACAGGCCTCAGGATAACTTGGTCGGGCAGGCGGAGCAGGGAAGGAGAACAGTTCGACGACATACTGTCCGTGTAAAGAAAGATCGAGCTTGTATGAATCGCGGTCTGAACGATAGATTTCCTGCATCACTTTTAGTCCTAGTAATTCGGTATAAAACTCTTTAGACCTTTTATAGTCTGAACAAATGATAGAAATGTGATGTATTTTGTTGAGATGTATTGCTGGTTTCATGTGTTTGCTGTTAATATGATTGGGTTAGTTAAAAATTGCGCGCTGGTAAAAGGTTTTACTTTTACTATTTCATATTAATAACACGGTCGGTTGCCCATTAATGGGTATTGTTCGAGAAAATGCTTTAAAGTTATTGAAGCAGTCATAGTTAGGGTATAACAAATTTAAGTATAATGACTTTAAAGTTTTTAAAGTTGTATAAAAATACTTTAAATATCGATAAATGTGTTAAGCAGTTCGCTTTAGTTTGGTACGTAGAATTCTGATTCTTGCATTCAGCGAAGGGATATCTTCGTTTTCTAGAACATCCATTAAAAGGATAAAATGCTCTTGGGATTTCTTATGTAAAACTGATAAGTCGAATAAACTTTGAAGGGCATTAACTCTGCAGATTTTAGATTCATTTCTGTCTCTGACCCATTCTTCAAGCAGCTGAGACATTTCTCTGAATTCAGCATTGTCGAGTAAAAGTCGGGGCAGCAGCTGCGACAAGTGCCATTTTAATTCTTTATTCTGAGCAATTCGGCAGTAATTAATAATGCTGTTTTTATGTTTGCTTAGATAATCAGGATTAACACGTGTAATCTTTTCAATAGCATCCGCTGTGCGCTCAACGATAAGACGGTTTCTGGTTTTGAGGCAAGAAAACAAAATATCAAAATCAGCCTGATTCTGTACCATTTTAATTACCACATCCACGCCTTCGATTCCACGGAGGTCGCCACTGTTTAGTAATTGTTCGTACAATATTTTGCTCATTTTTAATGTCCTGATTGTTAGGTGGACATATCAATCAGTCAACAATAATACATGTAAATACTAATTAAGAAAAGCGATCAGGGAAAAATTCCTGCACCAGTTCAGTAAACATTTTCATTGTCAGGGGTTTACTTCTGAAGTCGTTGATTTCTTTTATTTCTCTGGCTCTTTTCTCGTCATCCGGATTAAGAGAAGTACTCAGCATAACGATGATGATCTGAGCTTTCTGCGACTCGTCAAGCTGACTGTATGCCTCCATAAATTCCCATCCATTCATCGCTGGCATATTAATGTCTAAAAGGATGAACTCTGGTTGAGGGTGTTTGTTGTTGATTTTTAGTTTTAAGAATTCAAGTGCTTGTATGCCATTGTTAGCTTTAACTATATTGTTAGCAAAGCTGGACATGCGAATGATGCGTTCGTTTAGGAAATTTGTAGCTTCATCATCGTCAACTAATAAGATAGTTTCTAGTTTTTTATTTATAGGTATCATATGTTTTTAGAGATAGTGAAATAGAACTCAGTGCCTTTCCCGGGTTCTGATTCAAACCAGATTTTTCCGTCGTGCAACTGAACTATTTTCTTGCAATGAGCTAAACCTATACCTGTTCCTTCGTATGTATCTTTGGTATGTAAACGCTGGAAAATGGTGAAGATTTTGTCCTGGTATTTTTTGTCCATGCCAATGCCATTGTCTTTAACACAGAAGAGCCAGTGACTTTTGTTTTGCTCAACACTAATATGAATTACCGGAGGGATTCCGGGTTTGTTAAATTTTAAACTGTTTGAAATAAGGTTCTGAAAAAGGATTCGTAAATGCAGTCCACTGGCATAGATACTCGGTAGCTCGTCATATGTAACTGTTGCCTGATTTTTCTCGATACTGCTGGTTAAATCGTGCAACACATTGCGCATAATCTCGTTGAGATCTTCCTTACGGATAATCATTTGCTTTCCTATGCGCGAGTAATCCAGTAGGCCTTTAATCAACTCTTTCATTCTTCCTGTGCTCTGAAGAACGAATTCGAAGTACATCTGTGCATTCTCGTCAAATACACCTTCGTATTCCTGCTGGAATAGTTCTATGAAACTGGTAATTGAACGCAAAGGTTCCTGCAAATCATGCGAAGCTATATAGGTAAACTGTTCAAGTTCTTTGTTCTTTTCTTCTATGGCTTTGATGTGGTTGTTGATCTGCAACTGTGCATCCCGCTGTGCGGTTACATCTTTGATGCTTAAAAGAAAAATCGGAGCTTTGTTAAAAGTGGATTTACTGATATTGATTTCGAAAGGAAATTCTTTTCCGCCATTCCTGATGCCATAGCAATGTTCATTAAGTTGCATCAGAACAGCTTCCTTATGGTCTTGCTGCAAAATCTCCACCAGTGCTTCCTGAATGTCTTTATCCGGAGAATATATGATTTGAGTGATTGGGTGGTTAAGGATGTCTTCACTTTCGTAATCAAACATCTGACAAGCCTTTTCATTAAAGAATTTAATCAGGCCATTTTCGTTGATGCCAACAATACCCACCGGTACAGCATTGAACAATGTTTTGAAAGCCTCTTCACTTTCTTTAACAGATTCTCTTAGAGTGTTGTTGGCGACTTGTATTTCTTGAGCTCTTTTGTAAATATCCAGAGCTTTGAGTTGCTCCTTTAAATCTTCAATTAAACTGTTTTGTTCTATATGCCTTTCTTTCTCTTTGAGCAGTCCTGTTACATCTTCAGCCTTGTGAATGATTAAAGCGATATTTCCGTTTTTATCAAGAACCGGGTAATTGATAGGGCTCCACGATTTCTCTTCAAAAATACCATCTTCATTTCTGACATCATATTTCTGTACCGCCATGGCGTCTACAGTTTTGTTTTGAAGCACGCGGTTGAGAGAGGCTCTGAGATTGATGGTCCCGGTAGCATTCGGGTCATCAGGGTTGTCCGGGAAAACATCGAAAAGATGTCGGCCGGTAATTTGTTCCCTTTTAGTTAATGTAGCTTTTAAATAATTGTCTGAGCAGTCGAGAATAATGAATTCCGGACTGAGTATCATATACAAGTCGGGTGCATGCTCAAAAATCGTGTGATAATCGAGTTCCTGTAGCTTATATGGAACTTCATTTGTGCTCATAAATTTTCTTAGAGCCTAATAATCAGAAATAAAACCTATGACAAATGTAATTCATTTATGAAACATTTGTTAAGATTTATTTAAAAAAATAGTACTGATTTCGAATTAAAAAAGCGCTAAAAATCAGGCTTTTTTCAGAAACTCGGTTCTAAGTACCATTTGTACTTTGTCAATTCGGCATTCAATTTCGTCTTCATCATCCGTCAGACGAATGTTTTTTACCATGGTGCCGCGTTTAAGGGTAGATGATGTGCCCCTAACTTTAAGATCTTTAATAAGTGTTACAGAATCGCCGTCTTTTAATACGTTGCCGTTGCTGTCTTTTACTATAATATCCATAATTGTTGATTGACTGCAAAGATACAATTATTATTTTAATGGAATTTGTTTACGTTAGGATATTTAACAAAGGCTTCAAAAAGCCCATACTCACCTCCCCAAACTAACCTCTGTCAGTATCTCCATGCTTCTCAAATCAAAATCTTCGTGGATGTGCAAACGGTAATAACTGACTAAATGATGTATCACTTTTTGTCTTGTTGCTGAACTGATTTCTAAATGCTGAATGCCTTTTGTCATCATCTCGAAAATGATGTATGAACTTTCTTTGTCTGCAGTGTTTTTTAATGGCAGATTGATCTCCAGAAATATGCCGTTCTTTAAGTCTAAACAAGTGCCTTCTTCATAGGTGTCGATGTTTGGTGCACACCCGTAATGATGCAGGATGCTTAACATCACATATGGCAATTGCCAGAAATGTAAATCGGTGTTCATGCCTGGCAATGCTTCATCATTTAAATAATGAAATAAAGAATGATTGATCTCATTTTCTTTAATCACCTGCTGCAGTAATTCGCACAATACCTGATAAAATGCCTGCTGATTAAACGCTCTCAGTTCTGGATAATGCAGACAACTGATGTCGCTTATGCTCTGAAGAGATTTTGTCTTCTGAAAGTTGAAACTGATCTCAACCGTATTTAATGGCTGCAGATAAGAGATTTTTGTTTTCCCTTTGTTCTTGAATGCCGATGGTATGAGAAATCCTACCAGTCCGAATTGTTCTGTTAGTATATTTGTGATAGCCGAAGATTCACCATATTTGATGGTGCGAATTACAATTCCCTTCGACTTGCTAATCATCGCTTAATGGATAAATAAAATCTTCCCTATCTGAGTTTCTGATCCGTCCTGGTTAATACAAAATACCAGATACACTCCCGAAGAGGCTCTGCTGCCATCAAAGGTCTTTCCATTCCATATAGCCATGCCGCCATTTGAATAAGTTTGATTGACCAGACTGCCGTTGATGTCTGTGATTTTTACCAGTGTGTTGTCAGGCATGCCACTGATGGATATTTCTCCATCGTATTCTGGTTTAACGGGATTAGGGTATATCTTTAAAGTTTCGAAATTTTTAGATGCTGGTAAAGCGTCAGATCGATATGAGGCAATGCCAAGGTCGGTGCCCATAAAAACTTCTCCGGTCGATTCCATTATCGTAATGCTGGTGACATTGTCACTCATTAGGGGCGAATTGTCTTTGGTGAAATGATGAAGGATGGTTTCGCCATCGCTGTCTATCAGCCAGGCGCCGCTATTGGTTCCAAACCATCGTCTGTCTCCACCATCAACAGTGATGCAGTTAATCACTTCGCTGCCCAATAAATAACCACCTAAATTACTATTTGCTTCTACCGAAATAATGACTCTCTGTGCGTCGTAGTCGCCTTTGCCAAATACATTCTGAGGGGTTCTTATTTTTGAATACCCCTGATCTGTGCCAACCAGCAATTCGCCAGATTTAGTAAAGGCAATATCGTTGACATTCGCAGAAGGTAAATTGCCAGTGCCTTTATTGATGTTTAAGACCACTTTGATGTCGTCATTCGGGTCTGTCGTGTTTTTATCACTAAACGCGATTATGCCCAGTCCTGCCTGTGGTGTTAAAATCCATTTGTTGTTTTTATTATCAATAACAATCTTGCCTGTCATAGGTGTCGGCATCTTATAACTACTCCATTTGCCTGATGCTGACAACATGTGTAAGCTACTGTCTACATCAAAATTGCTCACCCATAAATTTGAACGGCTGTCCATCGCCAGTCCAGATACTATCGTATACAAATTTAAGCGTCCTCTTAAAGGCGAATTGGTTTCATCCCAAACTTTCTTTGGCTCTCCATTGTCCATTTGTAAGAGTCCTTTGCCATGCGTGCCAATAAACAATCTGCCATACTGTTTGCTATAGGCCGAATGTGTGTAATCGTATAATGGCTGTGTCAATGGGTTCTCTGGAGAATTGGTCCATTCAAAATTGTTAAAGTAATAATACTTCTCTCCGTTAAAAGTTGGCGCATAAGTAGTAGCACGCATACCTCCAGCCATCACATATAAATTGTTATAGGCATTTACCATGGTGTAAGAAGTGTGCGAACGCGGTCCGTTAGGATAGAAATACATTTCTGGTCCGAATGGATTCATAAAGGCCAGGCCGCTTACCGGACTAGCGTACCAGTAATTGCCGTTACCATCCAGCAAACATTCGTTAAGAACATTTATACCTTTGTTAGAAGTGTTGCCATTCTCATCAACAGTGATGATGTATTTGCCATAAACACCTATAACAAGTTTGTTGTGGTCGACGTCGATGTTGGTAACGATAACTTTAGGGTTAGGATCAATTACTGTCCATACAGAATTGCTGTATTTGTATAACTGAGAATCTATTTCTGTATAGATATTATCTTTAAAAGATGCAATATGAGAAGATTTTATACTGGCGCTTTTAGACAGAAACCAGTTGGTACTGATGCCCAGATTAACGGTTGAACTTAAACTGCCTCTGTAGATACCAGTTGCAGTTGAGATATATACACTGTCTTTGTTGATGCAAGAGCCAAAGATATTGATGACAGTGCCTCCGGGGCCGATGTTCAGATACGAGTTCCGGATTTCGTTTTTACTTAAATTAAATTCAAGTAAACCAAAAGATGTTGAGAGGTAAGCGATGCCATCTACGATATTGATATGGTTAATGGTTTTTTCGCCAACAATGGTTTTGTTATAGATATCATCGTTTCTGGTAATGCTTTTTCCTTTAAGAATTTCAATTCTGCAATCTGAGTAAGCGATTACAAGCTGGTCGGTATTCTCATCGTAGGCCATAGCCTGAACATTGTATCCGCCGAAACCATTAATAGGAGAGAGTCGCTCGGTAAAACCATCGCCTCTGTCATAAGAAAATAAGCCAAAGTTACCAGCGCAGTATATTTTATCCCTGGTCTCTTCGATGACACGAACATTGCGGTAAGGCAGATGAACTCGCCATTGTCCGATACTGACAGGAGGGTTATTGGCTAACAATGATCCGCTCAGAGAGCTTAACAATAGTACCAAACAGGTTCTTGATATCATAGACAAGTTCAACTTGAAATACTTCATTTTATTTTAATTCAGTTCAATTATGGCAGAAATTTGACTCATAACTTAGCAAAAATACAAATTCCCTTGATTCTTCGATACATGCTTGTGTTCCGGTTATGTATTATTCCCATAACCATTTTGCACGCTTTTTAGTTTTTAAACCAAAAGGGACAATGGTATTGCTGATGATGAAATTGACAGCTTCATCTATATCGTCGGTAACGATGAAGAGGTCGGTGTCTTCCGGACTAATAGTGCCGTTTTTCTTCATGTCTTCGATGTATTCCAGAAGTTTTTGATGGTAGTCTTTTCCGAAAATTACCACAGGGTAACGTTTTACCATAGATGTTTGGATTAGAGTCAGTACCTCAAACAATTCGTCCATAGTGCCGAATCCTCCGGGCATTGCTACCAGTCCGTAAGAGTACTTGAGTAAAAGCACTTTTCTGACAAAGAAAAAACGGATATTGGTGAACTTCTGTAAGTAAGGATTTGGATCCTGTTCAAATGGTAGTTTGATATTACAGCCAACGGATTTTCCACCTACTTCTACAGCTCCTATGTTTGCAGCTTCCATAATACCCGGACCACCACCAGTCATTATAGTAAAACCATTCTTGGCAATTTTACCAGATAGTTCTCTGGCACTTTCGTAGTGAGGGTGACCTTCCTTAAACCTCGCTGAACCGAATACTGTAATACATGGCCCCACAAAATGTAAGACCCTGAATCCTTTGATAAACTCCCATAATACTTCTATGGTGAAAATTAATTCTTTGAATCTTGACTGCGGTCCCTCTAAAAATTTGATTTCTTCTTTGTTAAATACGTGTTTGCTCATTGTTAATTCTATCGTACGGGTAAAAACATTCTACTATTATAAGGTGATTTTGTTTGCTTTATTGCGCAGGGCATAACAAAATGACAATACATGCAAAAGTATCATTAATTGAACAGAAAATACAATAATGTTCTTTCTATAATTCGTCGTCTTGTAAATCAGAAGATTTAACGATACTGAATAGGCCATGGTGCTTTTTATGTATCTTTGCGGCATGAACACTAAAAGACCTTCTGACTCGTACACAATTATGAATGAGATTGTGTTGCCCAACGATACCAATACCCTTAATAATCTTATGGGTGGTCGCTTGCTGCACTGGATGGATATTGTGGCTGCTATTGCAGCTCAGAAGCACAGTAACAACATCGTTGTAACGGCGAGTGTGGATGGTGTATCATTTAAAGAAGCCATTCGTTTAGGCGATGTGGTAACCCTCGAAGCCTATGTTACCCGCTCGTTTAATACTTCAATGGAAGTATATATTGAAGTGTCTGCTCAGAATATTCCAAGGGGTGAGAAATATAAATGTAACGATGCTTATTATACCTTCGTTGCTATCGATTCCAGAAACCGCCCGATTCCAGTGCCTGCATTAGAGCCAGAGAATGAAATTCAAAAGCAAAAGTATGAAGGCGCACTCAGAAGAAGACAAGTACGTCTGGTGATGGCTGGTAAATTGAAACCAGATGATGCTACCGAGCTAAAAGCGTATTTTACAGAAAAGTAATCAGTCTTTAAAATAGACTTTCACATTTTTGTTGTTCAGAGACATCTCTGCCCAGAACTCACTGTTTTTCAACCTTAGTATTTTCCACGAACTTTCGGTACCGTTTTTAGGGGTGTGAAGTAAATTGACTTTATCATCACTGAATCTCCATGTGCCAGACTCAGAGAAATTAATCAGATTGCCAGCTTTATAACTTAAATCGTAATTATCGTCGCTCTTAATGTCGAGCTTGTAGTTGACATAAACACTTTTGTAATCGTCGGTTTTGTCGACTCCCTCTTCGTATACTTTGTCGATGTACCAGGTGTTAACTATTCTGGCTGTTTTTGAACGCAAACTCATTTTCGGTCCGTCTTCATAAGTACAGGCACTGAAAAATGTTAAAATTAATGCGGTGATAATGATAGGTGACTTCATGTTTGATGCTGTTTTTTAACAAAAATAGTTTTTTTTCTGAATTATTGTCACGAATATTGATTTAATAATTTATTAAATATATGATGCAATTTAACTTTTTAGCCGTTATTGTGGCTGCACTCGTCTCAATGCCAGTGGGTTTCATCTGGTATAATCCTAAAGTCTTCGGAAATGCCTGGATGAGAGAAATAGGGGTTACAGATCCCGAAAAGATGAAAGAAGGGGTTAGTATGCTCAAAATTTTTAGTATCACTCTTCTGTTTTCTTTTATTCTGGCAATGGGTATGATGACTATTTCTGTACATCAGACAGGTTTAAACTCTTTACTTCAGGGCCAGACAATCACTAAGACATCAACAGTTCAATTGCTGCTGGATGGTAAGCCTATTGATTGGTTAAACAGTTTCAGAACCTTTAAACACGGAGCTTTTCATGGATTTTTAGGAAGTATTTTCTATGCCCTTCCTTTTATTGGAACTCAGGCTATTTATGAAAAAAGAAGTTTTAAATACATCTTTATTCATGTTGGATACTGGGCTGTTACCATGATTTTGATGGGTGGTATTCTGTCAGTTTGGTTGTAAAAAATCTTTTTCCCATCGCCTGCTGCTTCTGCCAGGACGGTAATACATTGGCCAGGCATTTTGTCTGGCCATTTTTATGAGCTCACGCCTTAATAATCGCGGATAAAAATACTTTCTCCATAATGGCTTGCGCTCTTTAGTGCTAATTATAGAGCTCTTCTGCATAAGGTCAGCCGCAGCAGATGCACAGCGCATTCCGAAGAAGGCATATGGATACGGACTTTCAATTAAATACCTGTTGATGACAGAATCGAGCCGGATGCGAGCCAAACTATCTATTGGGATGCTTATTATCAGATATCTGCTGTCAATGGTATCAAAAACAAAGTAATCGCCATATTCTAAAGTGAATTTCGAATTGATTTTCTTTCTCTTAAAAATCTGAATGCCTACCTTCGGAACAAAACTGACAAAGCCTTTCTGATAACTGATGCTGACATGGCCGCCATGCAATCCACCAAACCATTTGTCTTCTCCCTTTGATGCTGGTCGCGATCCGTAAACAAATAGAACTTTTAAGGTATCTCTCGCTTCTGCTTCGTTCAATATAGAGAATGTGATGAGAAGGATTTTTGCTATTTTCATACTATCTAAATATCATTGTCAGGTAAAAGGTAAACGACAGTTAGTCTGAATAAGTATGCATTCTCTCTTTGTAATGGTAAAAGCAAATGGTGACAGATGATTAATCCTCATAAAAAATGCTGTATCTTGCAACTAAATTCAGCCTGCGGGCGTCTTACAGATAGTGAGAGCACTTTTATTGATATGTCTGATGTTTTGTTTGAAAGCAACTGCTACCCATATAGTGGGAGGGGAGATGACTTATCAATATCTAGGAGCGAATCAGTACGAAATTAAACTCAAACTCTATATCGATTGCTTTAATGGTAATCCAAGTGCTATTGCTCAGGATGCGTATGCAAATATTACCATTTTCGAAGGGGATTCAGGTAAATACCTGCCTTCTCTCTGTCAGTCGGTATTAAGAGATGCGCCTGTCAGAGTTTCAAAAACCAATTATAACTGTATCAAAATTTCTCCGAACGCCTGCGTAGATGCTTACGAATATGTTAAAATAGTAACCTTGCCTCCAATCAAAGGGGGATACTATCTCAGTTTTCAGCGCTGCTGCAGAAATAATACCATCGTCAATATTATTAATCCATTATCGACCGGCGAAAATATATGGACGAAAGTTAATGACACCACCAGTATTGGTTTTAACTCCAGTCCGGAATTTAAAAACCTGCCACCGAATTTCTTGTGCACCAACGCCCCTCTGGTGTTTGATCACTCTGCAACTGATGCCGATGGCGATAGTCTGGTTTACGAGTTCTTTCATCCTTATACCGGGGCCAACTCTCCTGATCCCCGTCCGGAATGCAACGAATACCAGGAACCACCTTTTACTCAGATTCAGTTTGAATCAGCCTATTCTTATTTCAATGCTATTCCTTCATCTCCAACCGTAAGTTTAAATAAAAGTACAGGGGAACTAAAAAGTACACCAACGCTTCCAGGTCAG
>JBJTNS010000260.1:0-5114 GCA_046074245.1 Chitinophagaceae bacterium
GGTTGCTTCGCTAAAATTCCGCCTCAAAGACAAAGTGATATTAAACAACATTTCAAAATCATCGATTGCGAACACTGCGGTAGAATTTTAGTTGATAACGCAGTAACTGGTATTGTTGCAGAGAAAATTGTAGAAGAGGAAAAACCAAAACGCAGAGTTAGATCATTAAAAGCTACGAAATAATGTAATTCGTATGCTTACACTAAGCTTATATATTAAAAAGAACATGAGTTATCGTGTTCTTTTTTTTTATGCCCTGTTTTTAGGGATCTCTCAAACTGCTAATGCCGGAAAAACTGTCTTTACTATGACAGATAATTGCCTGAAAGCACAGGCTTTACTCTATGAGCTGAAACTCGATGATGCAGATGCACTGCTGATTAAAGAGGCTGCTGCTAATAGTGATAATATTGCTGTTAACTGGCTCTCAGAATCTGTTATTTTTCTCCGGATATTTACCAGCGAAGATCAAAGCATCTATTCCAATTACGCCAAGCAATGGCATACACTTATAGAAAAAACAGAAGCCCTCAGTTTTAATAATGCCTGGTACCGCTTCATTCTCTCTGATATGCTCATTCATAGGGGCCTCATCCGACTGAAGTTTAACGAAACCTTTACCGCTGGCTCTGATATTAAGTCGGCCTTCAAACACCTCAAAGACAATAAGAAAATGTTTCCGTCTTTTTTGCCGGATAATAAAAACTATGGTTTTCTGATTTGTGCCTTCAGTTCAGTGCCTTCTAAATATCAATGGCTGGCTAAATTAATAGGTTTTGAAGGTGATATGTCTGTTGGCCTGGCCGAGATTGAAGCCTATCTTAAAAGCGATTTAACGGTTAAGGAACATGTTTGGATGAAACTCGAAACAGCCTTTATTTATGCAATGGTTCAGCATCACCTCAATAAGAATTCTGAAATTGCTTGGAAAACAATTGATCCTTATACAAAATCTTATAAAACCATCGTGCTTGAAAATTATATGAGAGCAACCGTTGCTAACTACAGTGGCAGAAATGATGAAATGCTGGCAGTGCTCTCCGTAAAACCATCTCATTTTTCAGGAACGCCATTTTATTATATGGATTATTTACTCGGACTGGCGAAACTGAGACATCAGGATTCAGATGCAGATATCTACTTTAAAATATTCACAGTTAAATATAAAGGTAAAAACTATCTGAAATCTGCTTACCGGTATTTATCGTGGACTTGTCAGCTGAAAAATGATCCGGCTACAGCTAAAACCTATTATTCAATGGCCGTTAAACTTGGAACAGCCATCATAGAGGAAGATAAACAAGCTGAAAGGGAAGGCGCTGAAGCATTAATCTGGCCTGTAAATATTTTAAAGGCCCGCTTATTATATGATGGACACTACCTGGATAAATCACTGGCAATTTTAAATACAATTAAAGAATCAGAACTTTCTCATAAAAAATTTAAACTTGAACTGAACTACAGAAAAGCCAGAGTTTTACACGATAATAATGACCTTACTTCGGCAATACCTTTGTATACGAAAGTAATTGAATCTGGAAAGTCTGAAACCTATTATTATGCCGCCTATTCGGCTCTGCAGCTCGGCTATATTTATGAGAAACAAGTCAATAAAGTTCTGGCCAAGCAATATTTTACTATGGCTAAAAATAGCTTCCCCAATAACAAAGAATACGTCAGTAGTATTGAGCAAAAAGCAAAAGCCGCTCTTAAGCGGCTTGGTAAGTAGCTCCTGATCACCAACCCCCGGCGAACCGGAAGGCTGATGATGTGAGCTGTCTTTTGTGTATAGGTGTGTTTTTTAGTTAGTCTTTACCAGCATGGTTTTATACAAGGTCTTGCCGTTGTTCTTAACCGCAAAATGATAAACACCTGAGCTTAGTTGGTTTAATCCATCCAGAACTACCAGAGAACTGGTGCTCGATTCTTCGTAACGGATGTCTTTGCTGTATACTACCTGACCATACTGGTTGTATATCTCGAAGTTGTAACTCAGTTTGTTGCCACTTTCTGAGTAAATATTAAGTTCAAGATTTTCGGTAAATGGATTTGGATACAATTGATAGACTGGCATGTCGCTGCAACTTATCTGATCTAAATTCTCAACCTTTAATCGGTCGCCTTTAGCATTCATTGCTGCCCATCTGTAAATGGCATTTGGAGAAGACTGTCTTTCTATAGTCATATTGTATGGCATAGCTACAGTTCCCATCTGTGAACTGGTTTTGATAGATCTGGATACTGTCCATGAATAACCTCCGTCTAACGAATATTCGATTGCATACCTGTCTATGCTTTCATTAGGGATGCTCAGCCATTTAAATTCAATATGCTTGCCGTTGATACACTGTGTTTCTACCATATTGTTCTGGTTAGACAGTGAGGTGTAGATATAGACAGTGTCTGTACTGTAACATCCTGTACTTGGATCACTTACTCTTAAAACAAACATTGGTGCACCAATCTGGCTTTTATAGGCATCAGGATTGGCGACTGTAGAATCGCTTAATGCGTTGCCCTGCGACCAGTCGTAGTTAATACTGCCACATGTACTACAGAATCCGGATGGAGCACCACCTATAGCAAAGGTGTCGAGTGTGGTAGAGATATCCGGACCAGCACTGGCTACCGGAATTTCGTTGACTGTTAAATAGGCTGTGTCTGTTTCTGAACAAGTTCCGGAAACTGAGGTGATAATTACCTGAACCGGACTGCTGGTATAGTCTGGTGCAGCTGGCAAGTAACCTAAACTTACATTTCTTGAGTTTAAAGAACCATTACCTGATGGCGCAATAAAGTTACCTCCGCCATTAGTGGTAGTCCAGCTAATTTCGTCAATAAATGAACTTGAACTTACACTGAAATTCACCTGGTTCAGTCCGCATTGTAACAGATTTGGTACTACCGAACTTGTAAAACCTGGGATGTATCTGATAGTGTCATTAACTGATACGCCACATCTGTCTACATAATTTAAATAGTAATTAAATGTGGTTTTATTAAGCAGTCGGTTGTAATCTTTTTTGTTTCTGGTTGGTCCGAGTAAATACACCTTGTCTACCTGGTTGGTGAAATTACTCTGTGCCGAAAAGTCGGCGAAGTAAGGCAGGTTGATTCTCTGTCCGCTTGAGTAACTGTATAACATCGTGCCATTTACCCAGATTCTGACTCTTCGGGTTGAAAGGATTTCAAAATCTACAGTGATGGTTCCACTAAAGGTGCCTAAGTTGGATAAATTGGTTCCCTGATAATAAGCTCGGATATTACCTCCATTAAATAAAATAGCATGATCCAAATCGTTGTTATTGCTGGTGTTAATGTCGTTTAATCCAACATAAAAACTTTTACCTACTGCATTATTGATAACAAATCTTACTGTTCCGGCTCCAGACATACTATCGTAACTGATGGCACCTTCACTATTTCCGGATGTCCAGGAACTGGTACCAATAGTACTGTTGCTGGTAACTATCCTCGAAGATGGATTCTTCCAGAAAGTTTCTTCATAAAAGTTGTCGCATGGATTTACTATCAGCTGATCGTTGGCATTTAATGTATAGGTGCGTGAGGCATTGTCCCAGATGGTGCTGACATTGACGTCAGTGAAATCGATGGTATCACTGACGCAATCACAGTAGTTTTTATCAATTTTTGGGAGGTTGTCATGCGGATCGGATGCCCAGTATTTGACATAGATAGAGTCTATGACTGTAATTGTTTGACAATAGTTTGAGAATTCTGCTTCTGCATAAATCCAAACTGAATCTGGTACATGGATAAAGGCAGAATCTCGGGTAGTTGAACCTACAATAAAATTGGCCGGTGTCCATTGAATATTGCCTCTGTAAATCGGACAAACATCGGTGTTTGGTTCTAAGTATAATGTGGCATCCTGTGTACAATATAAGTCGAGTTGATCGTCTTCAATAATGTCATTTACAGAAATCTTTGAAATAACTGGTTTTGAAGTATCACCACATACTACATCGAAATAAGCGTAGGCATAGTGACCAAGTAAGATACAGTCTCTGGTAAATAGTCGCACTTCTACAGTGTCTCCTACAAAACAGGCGAAATTTAAAGTCTCTGATCCCCAGCCTGTAGATTTTCTGACGCCAGCTGTATCTTTAAATGTACCTAGTTGCCATACTGGTGGCTGGTCGACGTTGCCGCAAAAGAATGCACCTTTTAAACAATCCAGTTTTGAACCGTTTACATATATTTCATAACCGAAACCAGGAGCTTCTACGGTTGCCACTCCCCAGTAATTGTGTGCTAATTCAACCACGCCAATGCTGTAAATGGTGAGTTTGTCTGATAAACTGTCAATCACATAACGTCTGTATACGGTGTCGGCAGTAGCTCTTAAACTTCTGTTTCCTACTTTTATTAATCTGTTCCCTACAGTGCTGTTGGCTCTTGAAATGGTACCCAGATACATGTCTGTGCCACCATAATTAATTACCCCCATGTTCACGCCCGGTACAATGTAACGACGGGATGCGGGTGTAATAAAGTTACTATCAGTTGCTGTAGACCAGCCAGAAAGGTTGCCGTTTTCGAAACCCATGTTGCTGGCGCACTGAGCGGAAAGTCGCCCAGGCATTATTATAATGGCCAGTATGGCCAGTAAAGTTGAGAGTTGTAATTTTTTATTCATAATACGTCAATTTGGAATGGAACTATTTTTTCAGGTAGCCAACCCAGATCACGTTCTGGTGATTGACAGTGCCGAAAAGTCTAACCTTCATCATAGAGCCTGGGTCGTTGGTAACAATGCCCAATGTCGATACAAACTTGCCCGATGGTGGCAAGTCGCCGACGCCCAATGAGATAAACTGGGGACCCCAGAGTTTCTCGATGTTGGTTTCCAAATTGATGTTATTAATGCTTTGCTGCAATATGCAGTCTTGAGAAAAATCAAATCCTATCGCAAATAACTCGACAAAAAAAGGATGTATTGTGTCGCCAGTATTATTGCTTATCTCAATCTTAAACTGAGATCCGGTATTCTGCAATAAACTTAAACTAAAAGCATTTGCAGGTAATGCTTTTAATGTGTCTTCAGAGTCATGACTTTGAGCAAATGCCCCGCTCATCATACCTAAAAGCAG
>JBJTNS010000261.1:0-11308 GCA_046074245.1 Chitinophagaceae bacterium
TTGTAAAAACTGACTGCTTTCTAAAAAAATGAGAATTAGCAGGTTTTTTTGTGATAGATTTATTGTTTAAGTTGCAGAAAACCAAATGTATATGAAATTTAATTAATTTTAATATTTCAAGTGTTTTTTTTCTTTTTAAGAATACTTTTAGTATCTTACATATAGTTAGAAAACAATGTTTATAGCATTCATTTTCATATCATTAGTCTGTTTATACCTGATAGACAAAGTATGTAAAAAGTACTATGCATTGACGTATGCTTCCTTTTTAAGTCCTTTATACGGGCCACTTGACAATTTATCTGCACTTTTTAACGCTGTTTTGATTTCATCAATTGATAAACAGGACAATTCTGATTTTACACAAATAACCCAAAATACTCATGAAGTTCAAATTTTTACTCCTGTTCGCGGCAGGGCTCCTGCTTCCGCTCGCTGGAAATGCCCTGAGCTCTGGCGATGTTAATATCAGACAGATTTCTGGTTACTATTGGATGGATAATGCTTGTACTGCTGGTTCCCCGCTCGGCAAAGTAGTATCTTTCAGAGTAAAGAACACCAAAGGATCACTGATTCAGAATATCAGTGTCGAATTAACCGGCCTTACTTTCGTTGCCACGGGTGGTACTTCTTATTCCTCCGGAACACCATCGTTTCAATGCAAAACTCCAACTAAAGTTTACCTTGGAGATATCCCTGCCGGTGATTCGGTAACCGCTTTCTTTTATGTTGGCTACAATTGCCTCATGTACCCCAATAACACCAATTTAACGACAGATTATCTCACAAGCTCGGTTAAGCTGGCAGATAATGCCTCTGGTACAGTTAGTACGTCTTTCAACCGTAATATTTATGTGCTGAGAAATTCAAATAATAATACCATTACTATTCTGGCTACCAGTACCAACACTGTCGGTACCAGTACTACCATTTCTGTAGCTTATAGTATCTCTAACGTAAAGCCTTCTAATATCATCGATATGGAATTAAGCACTACGCAGGCTTTCCCGGCTGGCTATTCTATAACCGGGTGCCGAATTACCGCTTCTACCATTCCCAGCGACTTCCCGGTGAATCTTACCAATACCCATTATTCTAACGCTATTACCTCTAACTTGCCATCAGGTGGTACTGTTACAATAGAATGGTATCTGAAGATAACTGGTGCCTCTACAGGGATAACTTCCTCCAATCTGGTGCCTTATATAGTATCTGATGCCGGATCTTCTCAGCGCTGGCAAGCCAATACAACTGCATTTACCGGAACATCTACTCCAAGTAATCCGATTACCATGACCAAAAGGGCCAATAAAACAAATGTCCTTACTGGCGACACAGTCGTTTATACAATAGTTGTTAAGAATTCGAGTACAACCACTGATGTTACTATAGACAGATTGGTGGATAAACTGCCCCGCGACTATAAGTTTAGATACATAGAAAAAAATACCTCCGTATTCCCAAGACTAATTACTTACACCAATTCAACCGCTTATCCGGTTTTTCAGGATACAGGCTATCTGGTGTTCAGCGGACATAAAGAAATTTCCAGTGGTGTATTCTCTTACGTTATTCCACGACAAGATTCTGTTAAACTCATTTATAGTGTTACGGCTTCTTCCACTGTGGGGTCAAATGATACCAATATTATTATTTCTTACGTCGGTACTTCTGCCGTTGCAACTGCTTTTGCTAAAGTAAATGTTGTAGCAGTATTGCCTGTTAAACTATTGCATTTCTCTGCACTAGGTGAGGCTGATGGAGTTAATGTGAGATGGACCGCCTCGAGCCTGGAACCAGGAGACAAATTTGAATTGTCAAAATTTGAAAATGGCGCACTGACTTCTACACTTTTAAGCGATTATCAAATTAATGATTATAGTAATATTCAGCATTTCAATTTTCAGGATTTATCATCTGATATCTCTTCTTCCTGTCAGTATAAATTGATGCATTACTCTAATAGTGGACAGATTTCTGAATTTGTCACTGAACTGAGTGGCGACTTAAAACAAAGTATTCAGACCAGACTTGATGGCGAAAATCTTGCAATTATCCTAAATGGAGATTTCGGAAAAGAAGCCGAAATTGTCATCACCGATATGCTGGGTAAGGAATTGTATCGCGAAATGTCAGACGTTAGAAGTGGTTTTGTTAGCATTCCTTTCAACGCTGCTTCACTGCCTCAGCAACTGCTATTCGTTACAGTCCATTCCTCAAAAAATACTTACACAGAACGATTGCTTAGTCGGCTGTAAATTAAACTAGAGTCAAAAAAAAAGAGCAATCAATTCGATTGCTCTTTTTTTTTGTATAATGACTTAAATCTTATAAGTTAACGCCCATTTCTTTCAGTAAATTATCTGCTTTGTTCAGATATTTCATGGTGAATAAAACGTACCTGATGTCTACGGCAATACTTCTGCTGTAATCGGCATTCCAGCTGTAGTCATTTAATGTTGCAGTATAGGCTCTGTCAAAATTGACACCTACCAGGTTGCCGTCTGCATCCATAACCGGACTGCCGCTATTGCCACCAGTAGTATCCATATTGTACAACATACAAACCACCAGTTCGCCAGTCTCCGGATCTAACAGAGTTTTATTGATGTCTGTGGTTTTTAATAAATTCATTACCGGTTCTGACAGTCTGTAATCAATATTGTCGGTAGCGTTTTTCTCGAAAATTTCTTTGATATGCGTATAAGGAGCGGTGTGCTTGTTTAAACCTTCTTTATACCCGCTGATATTCCCAAATGTAAATCTTAAAGTTGAATTGGCATCAGGAATAAATCGCTTGTTGCCATAATTGATCTTTGCTTCTAATAAACGTGGCAACAGAGCATTGAGTTTGCTGCTGATATCACTGTTGCGCAATTCAATAACTTTTAAGACAGGGAGTAATGATTTTGCCAGTTCTCTCAATGGATCCTTGCCTTTATACACTTCCCAAGGCACACTGTCTAAGTATTTTCTAACTTTCGCTGTTTCGTCCAGATAAGAATTTGCGTATGCTTTGCTTACCCATTTTTTTGCATTCTTTATAGATTTTAAAGCTTTTACTCTCTCGTTTTTAGGTAACTCGTTAGCGCGTTTTATTAATTCTTCAAGAATTAGTGCATCCAGTTCAGCATCTGCAACACTGCTTGAATTCAATGAAAATAAACGGGCTTTTTTCCATTTGTCCCAAAATTCCTTGTTGTCTTTGCCTGGCGCTTTAGGATTAGCAGCAACGGCATTTTCTATGTTCAGAGCGGTTGCCAGTGCGCCACAATCAAAGTTAAATCTGTTTAACAACAAATCTCTTTTTGCATTGCTCAGACGAATCGCATATAAACTGTCAATTTCTTTGAAAAAAGTAGTGCTTACACCTGCAGTATGCATTTTTGCCATCAGTTGTAATTGTTCTTCTTTTTTGGTGCTTAATAAGCCGGTCTGACCCAATCCGAACATTTTACCTTCGAAATTCTTTTTAGTATTTGCCAGTTGTTTGATTGTTCCGGCCATTCTCAAATATCTGTCTCGATCAGTTTTTCCTAAATCTTCCATGGTTTTTATGCGCCATCCATACCATTCACTGATAAATGGCAGAATATAGTCTTGCTGATAGTTTAAAAACTGATAGGGCTCGTTTCTATATGTGGTACCAGGATAGCCTAAAATAAATACCAGATCTTTATTCTTGGTGCCGTTTGGATTTATTTTTAAAAACTTTTTAGGCGTGTATGGCACGTTATCCAGACTATATTCTGCGGGTTTGCCATCTTTCCCTACATAAGCTCTTACGATACTAAAGTCGCCGGTATGTTTTGGCCATTCCCAGTTGTCTGATTCGCCACCAAATTCGCCGATAGTGCGCGGAGGAACGTATACCAGACGAACATCTTTAAGTACCTGGTAACGGAATAGGGTATAGCTGTATCCAACAAACATCTCGCTTATTTCTATACTTAATTCGGGGTATTTGGCTTGCTCTTCTTTAATCAGGGCATCCATGTTCTTGCGAATCATCTCTTTTTTCGCCACAGGTTCCATTTGAAGATTAATGCCATCGAGTACCTTGATGCTGACATCTTCGTAGCTTTTGGTGATTTTACATGTCAGTCCGACTTTGATTTCTTTTGTTTTGTCAGACGCATAAAAACCATTTTCCAGGTAATCATTTTCCTTGGTGCTAACACCTGCAACACTTCCAAATACACAATGGTGATTGGTGATGATTAAGCCTTCTTCAGATACAAAAGATCCTGTGCATCCTCCGAGTCTTACCAAAGCATCTGTTAGTGCTACGCCTTCCGGATTATAAATGTCTTTTTGTGAAATATTAAATCCGGCTTTTTTAAAATCCACCTGATTTAACTGACTGAGAGGGAACATACCCTCGTCTGTTTTGTGAGCAGGGAGCAATAGTAAGCAAAATGCTGCCCATACCATCAATTTTGAATAACGAAACATGATGCGAATATAGGATTTTTTACAAGCCTAAACTTCATGTTTAGTATCTGAACAAACTATTCGAAATAGCTGGCTTTGATAAAATCGTCGAGTTCTTTAATCTCTTTCTGAGCGTGTTTCAGATCATCGCGATTGCCTTCCCACCATTTTTTTCCTTTGTATAAGAAAATAATATGATCACCAATGTCGAAAACTGTTTTCATATCGTGACTGTTGATCACGTTGGTAATGCCATACTCTTTAGTGATTTCGTCAATTAATTCGTCAATTAATCGCGAAGTTATCGGGTCTAATCCACTATTAGGCTCATCACAAAATAGATATTTTATATCCAGAGCAATTGCACGAGCAATACCAACACGTTTTTTCATCCCTCCGCTTATTTCGGACGGGAACTTAGCGTTGACATTCTCGAGATTGACTCTTTTTAGACAGAAGTTTACACGTTCGCGAATTTCGGCATTAGACATTTTAGAAAACATCTCCAGCGGAAAAGCGATGTTTTGTTCAACTGTCAGTGAGTCGAAGAGGGCAGTTCCCTGAAACAACATGCCTATTTCACGGCGTACATCGCGAAGGTCCTGATCCTCTAATGCCAGAATATCTCTGCCATCAAAAGAAATTGTCCCAGTATCCGGTCGCTCCAGTCCCACCATACACTTCATCATAACACTCTTGCCGCCTCCACTGGCGCCAATGATAAGGTTGTTTTTCCCACTTAAAAAAGTAGCGTTGATATCAAATAATACCTGACGGTCTTCGAACAATTTATTGACTCCTTTAATCTCAATCATAATAAAATTTCAGCAAGGATATAATCAAAAAATAAAACAAGAACTGAGCTGTATACCACTGCACGGGTACTTGATTCGCCAACTCCCAGAGCGCCACCAGTGGTGTAATACCCCTGATAAGAACTTACAGATGTGATGATGAAAGCAAAAGTAAAGGCTTTTACAGTGCTAAAGAAAACAGTAAAACCTTTAAAGGTACTGCGTGCACCGGAAATAAATTCTTCGTGTGTCAGGATACCGGATAATTCGCCGGCAGCATAACCACCATAAATACTTAAGGTGATTGCAATAATGTTAAGTACTGGTATCATCAGCATGCCAGCGATGATTTTAGGAAGTGCCAGGTAGCCTGGAGCATTGATGCCCATGACATCAAGAGCATCAATTTGTTCGCTGATACGCATATTACCGATTTCGGAAGCGATATGGGCACCAACTTTTCCTGAAAGAACCAGGCAAGAGATAGTCGGACCAAGTTCAAGCATGGTACTATCAGACACAATGGTGCCTATAACTGACTTTGATATAAGACCACTAACCAGCTGATAAGCTGTCTGTACAGTGGTTACAGCGCCAATAAAAAGGGAAGTGATGGCGATAATAGGCAGAGAGCCTATGCCGATTTTATACATTTCATCAGACAATCGTTTGAAAAAAATGCGTGTTTTCTCAGGACGAGCGATCATGCTTTTCATAAAAAGCAGATAGTGGCCGAAGTAATAAAAAAATCTAAGATTCATGAATTGAAAACTTGGGTGTAAAGATACATTAAATAGTTTTCAGAAACATCTGTCTGTAAAATGCTTACCAACTACTGTCTAATTGATTTGAAATTATGTCATATTTGGCGTAGGTTTGAAACATGCAAACAACAGTATTGATAACAGGAGGCTCTAAAGGAATTGGATTAGCGATAGCAGAGAAGTTTTTATCAAACGATTGTAAAGTTATTACATTTTCTCGAACCTCTGGAGATGCACTGAGTTTAAAAGATAAATATGGAGATTTATTAGATATGAGGTTTGGAGATTTGAGCAAGTCCGATTCAGTAAAGAAATTGTGTGCAGATGTTCTGGCGGATTATCCCAAGATCGATGTTTTAGTAAACAATGCCGGTACGTTTTTACCTGGTTCTATACAGGAAGAAGCAGATGGTATTTTTGAATTGCAGATGGCGCTTAATCTGGCTTCTGCCTACCACACAACCCGAGCTGTTTTGCCGGCGATGGGAGAGGGATCTTACATTTTTAACATGTGTTCTACGGCGAGCATTGTGCCTTATATAAACGGTGGTTCTTATTGTATTAGTAAGCATGCGATGCTGGGTTTTTCTAAAGTGTTGCGTCAGGAATTAATGACTAAAGGCATAGCGGTGAGTTCGATATTGCCGGGAGCAACACGAACAGAGAGCTGGAATGGAACGGATTTACCAGATAGCAGATTTATGAAACCAGAGAATGTAGCGAATGTGATATTTCTCGCCTGGGAAAGTCGCGGAAACTGTGTTTTCGAAGAGTTGTTAATTCGTCCGGTTCTTGGGGATATTTAATTTTTAAATATCTGAATAATAGCAATTTATACATAATTGTTAATTTTTCTTAATTTTTTTATTATTCATTGCAGCGTTGGTGTTAATTTTGGCGTCTAAATTTATTAGAATATATATTTTTACAAATCATTATGAAAAAATTACTTACAGTTGCCTTGACACTTTTCTACAGTGGAGGCTTAATTTTATCTGCACAGGTACCTGCTCCAAAGAAAAAGGACGTGCAAAAGCAAGTTGTTAAAGGGGAAGAGGTTAAAGTCAATGTAAAATCTAATGCTGGTTCAAAGAGAACAGCTGCGGGTCCGGATTGGTTTACACCTTCTGAAACCATCAGAACTTTCAACGGTGGAGCAACTTCAGGTTACAGCTACACTACTTTATTCCCTGACACCAATGCATTATTTACCTATACTGGTACATCAGGTGATGTTACTTTCGAAAACAACATCAATTCAGTTGGTTTAGTATTCGATCCAAGAAGTGATATTTATGATGGTTCTCCATTCAAAACCACTAAATGGTCAAACTACACTGTAGATTCAATCAGATTCCCTTTCTTCTACAGACGTTTTAATACTGATGATAACATCGTTGATACCATCATCGTTACTACATTCGACAGAACAAGTATCGGCAGAGGATTCACTACCATCTATGCAGGTGCAGTAGATTACACTACAGACAGATTCAGAGCTGCAGGTACAGGTACCAGCGTGTTCACTATTTTGTTAACTAAAGATGATACATCTTCAAGTGCACAAGAGCGTGTGATTGCTGTGAACAAAACCATCAACGGTTCTAACAATGGTGCTAACTACTTCGGTGCTACTATCACTTTCTTACCAGGTTACAAAGGATACAACCACGGCTTACCATTTGATACTGTAGCAAACTTTGTTACTGGCGCTAAAGGTGCAAACAAAACCAACGTAATTCGTTTATTAGGTTACTACGATCCATCAATGTATGTTGAGAGCACTACAGTTCCGGCAGTAAGTGGTAACAGAATTTACAACCATGGTATCGTTGCTGAGCCAACTCAGCGTTACCAGTTAGGAACTAACAAAGTAGACTACTACTTCCCAGCTTTCTATTCTACTGTGCATTTATTCCCTGCGATCGACTTCAAATTATCAAGTCCGAACGTTTCTGTAAACACATTAAGCAGTGCTTCTATCAGCAATATCTACCCTAACCCAGCAAAAGGTGGCGACGTGGTAGTAGAGTTGAAATCAGAAGTTAACGCAGCTTCTGTAGTAACTGTAACTGACGTAACTGGTAAAGTTGTTAAAACTATCAACTACACTTTAGTAGCTGGTTCAAACGACATCAACGTAAACGTTGACGGTTTATCTAAAGGTATCTACGTTGTTAGTGTAAAAGCTGACGGTGTAAACACCATCTCTAAACTGACCATCGAATAATATTAATTGATTAATATAAAAATCCCTGACAAATAAGTTTGTCAGGGATTTTTTTTTGATTACTTTTGCACTCGCTTTAAAAAAGCAAATGGACCCGTAGCTTAATTGGATAGAGCATCTGACTACGGATCAGAAGGTTGGGGGTTCGACTCCCTTCGGGTCCACCTTCGCCCTCCGAAGCCTTGGCGCAGGAGGGCCCCTCCAAGATTTTATTGGAAATTTAGCCCTCAAAATTAACGTTTTCGGGCTTCGGTGGACAAGGTCCACAACATCATTTACTTTAAATTTCGAATCTAAATTCCTGAAAATAATAATTAATTTTTAGTAAATGTGGTATGTATATATATTAAAATGTGTCGATGAAACGTATTACACAGGTTGTACTGGTAATTTAAAAGAACGATTGAAATATCATGAAAGTGGAAAAGTATCTTATACCTCCACTAGATTGCCAATTGAATTAGTTTCGTATTTTTCATTCAGTTCAAAATACAAAGCCTTTGATTTTGAAAAATATTTAAAATCAGGATCTGGTAAAGCTTTTGCAAAGAAAAGACTTTTATAAGTTAATAAATTATACAATATAATAGGTTAACTTTTTTTATCTTCCTTAGCCTACACGTAGGAGACATCGCCCTCACCCTCAAACTCCCACTCCCACTTTTGTTTTTACTGTTATCTGTATTCCGCTCTCATTTTTCAATAACCATACCCGGCGCCGCTGAGGCCGGGCTACCATTAGAACCATTCTTCTTAAATCAATGACTATGCAGCATCGCCGATGCGAAAGATTCTGGTTTTTCCTGATAAGCATTATTTCTTATTTTTGTATTTCTATGATTACATCTCTTACTGATCTGGAAATTGGTGAATTGCTACTGGTGCTGGGGAATCGCTTTGTTAAACATCCTCAAAGACATGTCAATGTGCAATGGGAGTCGGTTAAACAGCGACTTTTAGCCAATAAAAAACAATTACCAGCTTTATGGGCAATGGAATCGACAGGGGGTGAACCTGATGTGGTGGGTGTAGAAAGTGATGGTTCTCTGGTGTTCTTTGATTGCGCTCCTGAAAGTCCGAAACAACGGCGCAGTGTGTGCTACGACCAGAAGGCACTCGACGCCCGTAAAGAACATAAACCTGCCGATAGTGCCATAAATATGGCTAAAACGATGGGTATTGAAATTCTTGATGAAGCACAGTACCGTTACCTTCAAACACTGGGTGAGTTTGATCTGAAAACCTCCAGCTGGATAAAAACGCCAGACACTATTCGCCAGCTGGGTGGAGCTTTGTTCGGTGACAGACGTTATAACACCGTCTTTTTTTATCACAACGGCGCCGAATCTTATTACGCAGCCAGAGGTTTCAGAGGAAGTTTAAAAATCTAATTAATTTTTATTTGCGCAATTAAATGGTTGCGCATATATTTGCAACCATTTAGTTGCATAAATATGGAAACCAGACGAGATGTATACCAGGCGATAGCGGATCCGACCAGAAGGGCAATACTGAGTTTGCTGGCGGTACAGGCCATGACACCCAATGCATTGGCGGAGCATTTTGATAGTAGCAGGCAAGCGGTATCAAAGCATATCAAGGTGTTGAGCGATTGTCAGTTGTTAAAGCAAAAGCAGTCAGGCAGAGAAATCTATTACCAGTTTAATCCTTCTAAAATGAAAGAAGTAAAGAAGTGGCTGCATCAATTAGAGCAATTGTGGGAGAAGCGGTTTGAGCAACTTGACGAGGTATTAAAAAATCAAAAATAACTGATATGAGACAATCTATTTTTAAAAAAGACATTGACAATGCGCGTATGCATATTACCCGCGAGTTTAATGCACCAATTGAACGCGTATGGCGAGCGTGGACTGATCCAGCAATAGTTGATTTGTGGTGGGCGCCGAAACCCTGGAAAGCCGAAACTAAGTCGCACAACCTGAGAGAAGGAGGCGAGTGGTTGTACTGTATGAACGGTCCGGAAGGCGAAAAGCACTGGGCTAAGGCGACTTTTCAAAAAGTAGAGGCGCCAAATTTATATGAGGGTTTAGATGCATTTTGTGATGAGCATGGCGTTGTAAATCCGGAGATCCCATCCATGCATTGGAAGGTAGAATTTGAGGCAAAAGGAGAGCATACGATGGTTAATGTCACCATAACTTTCGACACCTTAGAATCATTAGAAACAATTGTATCCATGGGCTTCCAGGAAGGCTTTACCATGGCGCATGGCAATCTGGATGAGTTGATAGAAAAAAACGCTATTTAATATTTTGCAAACTAAGTGCTGAGCGTATATTTGCAGTCCTGTAAAGAAAATAGCAGGGGCAATTAGCTCAGTTGGTTCAGAGCACTACCTCGACAAGGTAGGGGTCACTGGTTCGAGCCCAGTATTGCCCACCTTCGCCCTTCGTAGCCTTGGCGTAGAAGGGCTTTCACCTACGCCAAGGCAGAAGTGAATTAAATAGCCCATCACGCTATGCTTCTCCAGGCTTCGGTGGACGCAGCCCACAGATATTAAAAAACCTGAATACAATATTCAGGTTTTTTTATTTTCATTGGTCGAGCTTTCACGCTACAAACCTTATAACCAATGCCAAAATAGTCCAATATTATTTGTGCACTTGTCATATAATATCAAGTAATTTTTGTTAAAATATTGTAACATTACATAATATTCTATGCTCCTAATTGGCTCAATAATATTGGTAAACTCAACTACTAAATAGGTGTTATTTTTTTTGTAAATTTTAATTTTATGTGTAAATAAATCTCTTTGCGCAATGCTATCAATTTCAATATAAACTGATAGAATATTTGTATCTTGGTTTACTATTCTACAAAAAGCAAAAAGAGAGAATGTATCATGATTTGCATTAAATTCGCCATCATCAAAATAGAAATATTCAGTACCTAATTTATTAGAATCTCCACTGACATTGCTAAATGAGTTTTGAAATAGTCCAACATCCTTTGAAGAAAAAATTGATTTTTTCACAAGGGAATCTAAGTTGTAATCTTTACTATTATTATCCTGAGCTGTTAAAAATGTTATATTTGAACTCAAAATAAATCCTAAAGCGATT
>JBJTNS010000262.1:0-3504 GCA_046074245.1 Chitinophagaceae bacterium
GACCAATATTTAGAGTATTTTAAAGGAAACTTTAAGCATTAGAGGCATATTGATTACCTTTGCAGAACTTTTATGACAGTATACACCCATTCCAAAACCGAACAATTTATTGAACTTGAAGAACGTTACAACGCACACAACTACCATCCATTACCGGTAGTTTTGGAACGCGGTTCCGGTGTATTGGTCTGGGATGTGGAAGGCAAACAATATTACGATTGCTTATCTGCCTATAGTGCAGTAAATCAGGGACACTGTCACCCAAGAATCATCAAAGCTTTAACAGAACAAGCTCAAAAAATCACTTTAACTTCGAGAGCATTTCACAATAACTTATTAGGAGAATATGCCGAGTTTATCACCAGCTTTTTTGGGTACGACAAAGTATTACCGATGAATACCGGTGTTGAAGGAGGAGAGACAGCTTTAAAACTTTGCCGCAAATGGGCTTATGAAGTTAAGGGCATAGAAAAGAACAAGGCTAAAATTGTATTTGCTGAGAATAATTTCTGGGGACGAACACTGGCTGCTGTTAGTTCAAGCACCGACCCAAGTAGCTTTAACAACTTCGGACCATTTATGCCGGGTTTTGAAATCATTCCATATAACGATATTGAAGCGCTCAGAAACGCCCTCAAAGATCCGAATGTTGCAGGTTTTATGGCTGAGCCTATTCAGGGTGAAGCGGGAGTAGTTGTTCCGGATGAAGGGTATCTTAAACAAGTGTCTGAGTTATGCAAAGCCCATAATGTTTTGTTTATTGCAGATGAAGTTCAGACAGGTATTGCAAGAACTGGAAGATTATTAGCATGTGACTATGAAGAAGTAAAACCAGATATTTTAATTTTAGGGAAAGCTTTGAGCGGGGGAGTTTTACCAGTATCTGCTGTGCTATGCCGTAATGAGATTATGAATACACTGCATCCTGGCGAACATGGCAGTACTTTTGGTGGAAACCCATTGGCATGTGCTGTTGCAATGGAAGCATTAAAAGTAATTAAAGACGAAAATCTGGCTGAAAACGCCTTTCAAATGGGTGAGATTTTCAGAGCTGGATTAAAAGCTATTCCATCTTCTCATATCACCGAAGTAAGAGGTAAAGGTTTATTGAATGCTGTAGTAATCAAACCTTATGGCGAAGGTAAAACTGCATATAATGTTTGTCTGGCTTTATTAAAGAATGGTTTACTCGCCAAGCAAACACACGATCATATTATTCGTTTTGCTCCACCACTTACCATCAATGAAGAGCAGGTAAGAGAGTGTATTCAAATTATCGAGAAAACAATTCTTGAAGAAATTGGTGCTTAATTAACGAATCAGGAGAATTTGTCCTGATGCATTATTTTTCTTGATATACGGACCGTTTGGCGTGGTATAATTTACCCTCCAGAGGTATAAACCTTCCGGGACATATTCACCTTTGTAGGTTCCATCCCAGCCATCGCTGTCTTGTTGCATATCTTTATCAGATTCAAAGATCAGTTCACCCCATCTGTTATACACCTGAAACAGTGTCACTGTGATATTTCTACCTCTTGGGCGGAAGTAATTATTGACGAGATCATTCCCTGGCGTAAAAGTATTCGCCATAAACAAGTCGCAGTAATCGGTCTGATAAAACAAGAAAACTGAATCTTTAGTTACACCGCAAGGGTTGGTTACTGTTACCTGGTATTTACCACCCTGAAATGCATAAATCATGCTGTCGGTACTGCCAGTATTCCACAGATAGGTCGATTTAGGATAAGCCGCATTCAGGAATACGCCACCACCTTTACAGAGAACGGTATCAGATCCAATATTAATTTTTGGAGCTGAGGCAAATACAATATTAATGGTATCTCTGCCGGAGCATTTACCATCTGTTGCAGTGACATCGTAGGTGCCGCCTTGAGTAATAGTAATGTTTTTAGTAGTTTGTCCGGTACTCCAGTAATAGCTTTGAGAAACTACATTTGCATCTAACTGATAGGTGAATACAGAACATACCGGCGTATCTCTGCCAATAAAAGGAGCTGGGGTATTATAAATATTGAATGGGATACGAGTAGTATCTTCACAATATTTATCTCTTACAATATGAGATAAAACATAAGACCCGGGAGCACCATCCGGAACCAGTATCTGATTGGCGTCTACTGGATAACCTTCAAAAACTCCACCAGGCGAATTCGGTGTTAATTTAACCTGTTGTTTGCTCTGGCAGTAGAATGAATCCAGTCCTGAAAACTTACTATCCAGATCTGGCAACACAGTAATATCGACTGTATCTCTGCCTTTGCAACCAGTATTAGCAAATGCCACGTGCATGACACGGTAATTGCCAACATTTTTATAAACGTGAGTTACATTCTGGTTGGTACTTGAGTCGTTGTCACCAAAATACCATCTGAAATAACTGAGGGTATTATCCGGATTTTTAAAATCAAATTTGTTATTGGTCAAACACTGGAAAGTGTCATTGATTTCGAGACTACCAACAGGACTAGGTAAAACTGTTAGAGGAAAAATGATGGTATCTTTACAAGCAGTAGGCTGACTATTGGATGTGCTATTTAACTCAAGAATAACATTAAAAGTGCCGGCAACTTTATACCGCTTTTTCATTTTTGAGAAGAAGTTCTCGGTACCATCTCCATACCACCAGTGGTAGGTTACACCAATTGGAAAAGGCATTAATAAACCTGTCGCAGAGATTTCGAAATAATTATCTTCCAGACATTGTGTGTCATTGAAAGTTTTGAAATCGATATAGGCGACCTTTCTCGGAAAGATCCTGACTGTTTTCTTGAAAGTATTCGGGCAACCGGTTAGACTGGTTTGAGGAATAATTTTAATATCTTTATAACCACCGTTACCAGAGAAATGATGGGTAACAGGCGAACTGTTTGATGTGCCATCCCCGAAATCAAACAAATAAGTTAATCCTGGTATACTTGAACTTGATGTATTGGTGAACTCGAAACTATTGGACACCTGGCAGGAATCGTTGATTTTGTAGGTAAAATCGAGATTAATGTTATAAGTTGTAAACGATACTTCTACCGGAGGATTTGAAACCAGATACTGAGTATTTGTATTGGCATTATCGTGCTCGTAGATGTGAAAGTAATACACCTGACCCGGTTGCAATCCAGTAACATTGACGAAATTAGTACCATCTTTGTTATAGACAATAAAATTGTCATTCGCAGCGCCATAAGGGGTTCCTATTCCAAAGATGGTATTAGCGTTGTATACAGTATTATCAGCAGGGACAAAATCTGGAGCCGAACCTTTGCGACCAACAATAAGTCGGGCTGAGCCATTTCCAGCAATCCAGTTTAGATTAACAGCATTGCACTGAAGGTTATTGTAGCTGAAAGAAGAAGCTTGAACAGTAGGTCGCGCTGCATATCCGGCATATACAAATAGTAACAATAATCCCGTAAGTAAACCTAGTTTTTTCAAAGCGATTACAAATTTACAAAAATTCTTTAAAACTTAAGCAAATATAAGAAA
>JBJTNS010000263.1:0-2827 GCA_046074245.1 Chitinophagaceae bacterium
CAACAACCTCAACGATGCCATGTTGTGGGGCCTCCTGCCAATTCTACTACTTCAGAAACATTTTACTTTAACTGAGACAGGAAGCATCATCGCTGTGTATCCCGCCGTATGGGGCATTACTCAAATATTAACGGGTAAACTTTCGGATGTAGTCTGTAAAAAAAGTCTCTTGTTCTGGGGAATGCTGATCCAAGCAATTGCTCTGTTTTTACTGATTATTGCCACGCACTTCTCGCAGTTTATCGCTATTTCTACCTTACTCGGACTAGGAACTGCGTTCGTATATCCAACATTTATGGCTAGCATCGCCGACAATACTCACCCTGCTGACAGAGCCGAAAGCATTGGTGTATTCAGGTTGTGGCGCGACCTCGGTTATGCCTTTGGTGCTATCCTCACAGGCTTTCTAGCTGATCAGTTTAATCTCAGTATTGCTATCACTGGCGTTGCTGGTTTAACTTTACTTTCAGCTTTCATTATCCAGTTCAGAATGGGTTGCAGCACCCATCATCCTAAATTATCAGACGTTCTAAAACCCATAAAAATCAATTACACAAAACAATGAGTCAGCCAATTTCAAAAAAAGAATTAAATCTCCTGGTAAGCACTTCCAAAGTGATGCTGCTGGATGTCAGATCAGCTACAGAGTTCAACGAATTTCATATTCCTACTGCCATCAATGTTCCACTCGAACAAATAGAAAAAGGAACTTTTCAACCTGAAGCATACATCTGCATCATTACCATCTGTGCTACTGGTGGAGGAAGATCTAAACGTGCAGCAAACATCCTGGCTAAACAATTTAATAATCCTGTTTACTATCTGGATGGAGGTACCTACAATTGGTTCGAAATCAGTCAGGCAACCTATTAATTCTTTGCCTTAAATGTTTTAATTAACTGTATAATTAAAACAAACAAATGACAACAGATCACGATTAACCAGTAAAACCACCAAAGAAAAGCACTTCCACCTTCGGAATAATAGGAAGTTAGATACAGAAACAAACCACTATATGCCATCAAAGAAAAACCATGTCCCAGAATTAAGCTTTTCTTTTTCTGAGTTCTGAAAGACACTAGTGCAATCAATATTACAACAAGAACAAGACCCGCTATTAAAAGTAAATTATCCTCTGACATACTATTGCTTTTTACAATCAGTCTTTAATTCTCCAAAGCGTATCATCAAAAGAACGATAGGTGTTTCTTAATTTTCCCTGAATGAAACTTGATTGCGCCACGACCATTTTTTCATCATTAATCGAAACGATATCCAGATTCTCGCAAGGCATCATCGCGTTATACTCTGCTTCAATCGGGATATACTCATCCGGCACTAATGTTACAGTAACACAATGCCTGTCTTTATTCTCATTGATAAAATACTGCCCCTCTGTATTCAGCATTACCGAATCATATACCCCATGTTTCGAGTATGATCCATTCTTAAATGTATACACCTCCTCAGATAGACTGTCGGACGATTTCCATGTACCGTGTACCAGGGTATAATAGGTTTGCTTGGGCTCACACGACTGAGACAACAACACCCATAACATCAATAAAAAAAATCCTGGAATTACCTGTTTCATTGTTTCAAATTTAGAGAAATAATAAACACTCTGATACAATTAGTTTTACTTCTCCTTCCTGCTTTTCGAATACATCAGTCCGAACATCATCACTAATGCACACAAAACAATTACCTGAATGATGAGAGATTTATTTGATAAAGCAATCGTGTGACTGGCTGGAATCGTTAGAAACAACAAAATAGTTATCAAACCACGAGGTGCTACAAATAACAAAGGTAGTACCTGTAGCTTCATAATTTTCAGGAACAATGCGCGAACGACGAAGATCGATAATGTGATTGCCGCAGCCCATAGTATACTGTCAACATTTAACAATTCGCTGGTCTGAATAAGAAATCCAAACACCAGAAAAAACAATGCCCGAATTAAAAATGTAATTTCAGATACCAGTGGATGAAACCTGTGCACTTCGCGTTTCAGCACTTCTGAATGTAGTTTGTTTGCAAACTTCAAGGATTTCAAAACATCTAAATTGCCTAATAGAATTCCAAACAATAAAATAAAAATCAACGCTGGCAAATGATAGATTTTAGCCACATAATACACTATCAATACCATCAGAATAATTGGAACAAATTTCACGTGGTGCTTAATCCTTCCCAACAAAACCATTAACACCAATGCTGAAATCACCGAAACAATCAGAATAAGAACTACATCGAAAACAAAGATGCCCACCGACTGCACACTAACCTGATCGTTAACTATAACGAAGTTAAAAAAGAGCACCCCTAAAATATCTGAGAGACTGCTTTCGTAGGTCACGAATTCTTTATTTTCAGGCTTCAGATACCTGGCACTAGGAATTGCAATGGCACTACTAATAACAGATAAAGGAAGTGCATTTAAAAGTGCGGTCTGAAAACCAATACCCTGAAAAAAACTGAAAGCGAAGGCCAAACCAAGAGCAAGTACTAACATAGGAAAAAGGGCCATTAAAAACGATTTAAAAATCATCTTCTTTTTAGAGGCCGTAATTTCAAGTTCAAGAGCACCTTCTAATACGATAAGGATTAAACCGATGGTTCCGAGCACCGGTAAAATCTGATTTAAATCCGGAATATTGAGTCCCATTATATTGGAGAGTTGACCCGTCGCCCAGCCCAATACCAGCAATAAAATAACGGAAGGAATTCTGGTTTTAGAAGCCGTGATATCGAACACATAAGCCAGCAATAACAAAACACAAACTGCAATAACAATGTAACTCATAACAAACAAAAATTTTAG
>JBJTNS010000264.1:0-7726 GCA_046074245.1 Chitinophagaceae bacterium
CGCTTAATCTGCTCCAGACTCCTTTCGTATTTAGCCTGAGGTCTGACAATTCTGTAAAGACGCTCTACAGTTTCCATGTTATGACTCACTACTTCAGGCTTTTCGTTAATCACCATTTCGAGCAAATCCCAGTTAGCTTTAAAGTCTGGAATCAATGTCTCCATTGTAACCCCGGGATTCTGAATTTTTACTTCTCTGATAGTTGCAGCCCACACTCCCGCTCCTTTATCTTTCAATTCATCGCGGTTAACCGAGGTTATCACCGCATGCTTTACTTTCATTAGTCTGATTGCTTCTGCAACACGTTTTGGCTCATCAAGATCGTATTCGTTTGGCCTGCCAGTTGCCACTGCGCAAAAAGAACAGCTTCTGGTGCAAACATTACCAAGAATCATAAAAGTAGCAGTACCTGCTCCCCAGCATTCACCCATGTTCGGGCATTTTCCATCCTCACAAATAGTGTGTAATTTATGGGTTTTTACAATTTGCTTTACCTCTGTATAATTTTCGCCGACAGGTATCTGAATTTTAAGCCAGTCGGGCTTTACCCTCTTGCGTTGTTTATCGTTTATAATCTCTGACATCTAGATACTTAATAATTTTTTCCGAGTGCAAAACTAATATAAAAGGAAGAATAAACTACCTTGTTTTTAATTCCATACATGATCTCAGGACGGGCAGGAAAATAATCTAATAATACCCCTATTTCCAGTGACCTGAAATCTGAATTGTAATAACCCCAGTTAAAGTCGGCACCCGCTTTTAAAGACAATCCAAGTTGTGGTTTTGTTTGCCCTATGCCTTTGTCAAATGAAGAATATCCGTAAATTTTATCTTTATTGATAGTACTTGGATTGTATCGCATTGATAATGTATAAAATGCGTTTGGAGTATTAGGATCTACAGCTTCTACATCCACAAAAATTGGTTTTACCATTCCCAGACTAATTCCTCCAAGTGCAAATACGTTTACACCAATACTATTTTTACTCTGTCGCTCAGCCACCGTTTTCTGCAAACCAATCATTGGACGTAAGGCATATAACCTGTTAATCTTACCAAATACATAAGGCGAAGGATTGAACATTCTCTGATTCAGTATGGTTTTTTCCTTCACACTCCGAACCCCGGTTAAACTGATATCAAAGACTCTGAATTTTTTTCCTTTAACTGGTACACTGTTTCGGTAAAATATGCCGGTTCCGTTAGGACTTGCATGAATACCCGCTTTAAAAGACTTATCCTCGAATGTAATATCATATAGTTCTTGAGCAAACAGTTTAGAGGACAATAAAAATGTCATCAACAGCCATGCTTTAATCCTGAATTGTTTTGTATTTTTGCTGGAAATATTCAACATCACAAATGAGTACTTCAAAGGTAATATATTTAAATGACTTGAGAACAAATGCCACACACCTGGCATCAAATTCTACAATTGTTACAGATGCTCCAATTGATAATCACGGAAAAGGTGAAGCTTTTTCTCCTACCGATCTGGCAGCAACTTCTCTGGCAGCCTGCATGATTACAGTCCTTGGTATCCACGCTGATAAAAATGGCATTAACATGAAAGGCACACATGCAGAGGTCACTAAAATTATGAATACTGATGGTCCGAGACGCATTGTGGCCATTGATGTAAAATTAGAAATTATTACCACAGAAACTATGGATGAAAAGCAAAGAATAATTCTGGAAAGAGTGGCTAAAACCTGCCCTGTATCTCTGAGTCTTCACCCGGATATCCAGCAAAATATCACCATTAGTTTTTCAACTAATTGAGTGCGCTGAGGATAGATTTGATATTAATATCGCCGTGACTAGCGGTAAAGATACACTTTCCTCCAGAAAGCAGAAGTATTTGTGGCGACTGATGTTCTACTTTGGTTAGATCTGCAATTTCGTTAGAAATTTCTCTGAACTTCAACAAATCAAGATAATAAAATGGCGCTGGAATGTCTTGCTGCCATTGTCTTTCCAGTCTGTCCTTGGCCATAGAACTTATGACACAGCGGGTACTGTGCTTAAAAATTACAATAGGCTTTTCTACAGATTGTTTAATGAGGCTGTGCAACTGTTCCGATTCTTGCAACGGATGCCAGACCATAAAATTATGCTATGAAAGTTGACTCTACTGAAATAACTTTGCCAACAGAAGGACATCTGTCTTTACGACCACCACAAGAAGCAACTAAAGCTACTAAAACTACAACCGCTGCAATGAATTTAATTTTTTTCATTCTTTAATAAATATATACAAAATTAGCCCTAATTATTCAGATAACGAAATAAATTTACTGTTTAAAGAGATAGAAATACTCGGAAAAGACAAGTTTCTGTACAAATATTTGAACACTTATGGTCAATCTGCAAAAGCAGTCCTCACAGTCAATGAGTTAAGAAAAAGCATCAAAGATAAACTCCCGGTATTTTACACGAATAATTGTCTTCTTTCCAAAAGAGCCTTCGAACAATGCACCTCTGAAGATGTGGCAAACTATAAAGCTTCATTATTTAAAGGAAATTCTATTTTAGTTCTTGCTGGTGGTTTAGGAATTGACGATATCGCATTTTCAAAACAATTTAAGGAAGTAATCTCTATTGATCCAGATGTTGAATTAAATGATATTTGTGAATTTAATTTCAACAAGTTAAATATAAATAATATTACTAGAATTTCAAAGAAAGCTGAAGATTTCCTGGCAAATTCTGACAAAAAATTTGACTTTATCTATATTGATCCCGACAGAAGGACAGATGATACGCGTCAAATCCTACTTAAAGACCATTTTCCTGATTGCATCACTCTGATGCCAGTTCTAAAAAAAATTACTAATTCAATAATTATTAAGTGTTCACCCTTATATGATTATGAACAAGCATTTAAAGAATTAGATAATATATCAAAAATGTATGCAATCAGCAGAAATGGCGAAATGAAAGAACTTTTAATCGTTTGTCATTCGGAAACTATCAGCAAAAATGACTGCCAATTACTGGCGGTTGATATAAAAGGTGATAAAACGCTGATTGCAGAATTTAGTTCAGACTCAAGGCCTGCATTTAGTTACTCAGAAAAAGGGAAATATTTATATGAAGCAGGTTCATCTATTGTAAAATTAAGACAATTCCTTACTTATGCAGAACAACTTGACCTTGAAATTATTGATCAATCAGTACCTTATTTCAGATCTGATAAAATTATGAAAGATTTTATTGGTAGAAGTTTTGAAATAATTAAAGCTTTCGATTTTTCATCAAAATCTTGCTCTGCCTACCTGAAATCCCTAAATATCAGTAAAATTAATTTAAAAGTAAGAGGTATGAAATATTCTACTGAAGCTTTAAGACAATCTCTGAAAATAAAAGAAGGTGGCGACGAATTTCTATTTGTTTTGCCAGGTAAACTCCAAGCATTGGCTTTCCACTGCAAAAAGACCAGTAATTAACTGTTGACTACTTTGATGTATGACTCGAGTGCCTTGACAATGGATGGATTCTCTTTGGTTGGCGCTGGAATATTACAAACAAGTCCGTGTTCTAAAATCGCTTTCTGAGTACTTTCTCCAAATACTGCCAGCCTTGTATTATTCTGTTTGAAATTAGGGAAATTATCAAACAGAGATTTTATATCGGCTGGACTGAAAAACACGATAATGTCATAGAACACATTTTCAAGATCACTTAAATCCGCAGAAACTGTTTTATACATTGTAGTTTCTACAAAATTGAGCTTGTGCTTTTTGAAAAAATCAGGAATTGTAGACTTTCTGATATCAGAACATGGAAATAAATACTTCTCAGTTTTATGGTTGAGAATAAGGTTCAGAAAATCTGCTTCCAGATTTGTTTTCGGATAAAATACTTTTCTCTTTCTGAGGAAAATATACTTCTGTATATACATGCCTATACCTTCTGTCAGACAAAAGTATTTCATGTCCTGAGGCAACTCCACTCTTAACTCTTCAACTACTCTGAAGAAATGATCCACTGCATTCTTTGAATTAAAAATGATGGCAGTGTGATTAAGAATATTAACTTTATTGCGTCTTACTTCCCTGCCAGGTACCGGATCTACCTGAATGAATGAACGGTAATCAATCTTAAGTTTAAACTTGGCTGCCAGATCGTCAAAAATAGACTTCTTGCCGGGTTCAGGCTTGTTCTGAGAAATTAGTATCGTTTTAACTTTTCCGTCTTTAGTCATATTCAAGCAAGTGGGTTATCGACTTTACCAGCACTAGTAGCGGTAAAATTTCGAAGGCGCAAAGATACAAAATTAAAATGAAATTTGACTGGTTTTGTAAAAAGCGGCCTGAAAAGATAAATTTAATCAGGCTGGCCGCATAAACGAGTAGTATATATGCAATCAGGACAACTATAATGACTATTTCCATATTCCATGAGCCATTGTAATAAATCATCATCACTATCGGCAACAAAACTATGGATGCTATATATGCCTGTATTCTGAAGATTATCGCATAATCATGACTCAATCCTGGCTGATAAAACGAAAAAGCAAACACATTCTTTAGCCACTGATTAGCAGTAAACAATAGTATAACAGCCAGACATATCAGGCCTATCAATGCAAATTCATTCAGCTTTAATTCGAACCTTCCTGATTTTATGACAATGTATACACCTAATGAGATGGTTAAACTGATAATTAGCCAGGTAAACAATTTACTACTCTTGAAAACCGATGTCTGGGTATCAAAAAACTCATTGAAACTTATATTACTATACCAGGCTTTGTTGAGCAATCTATACTGTAAGGGAAAATTTGACTTGAAAAAAATAATGAGTAAGACAATCACCAAACCCCATACAAATACTATCCAGTTATTAAGATTTTTACGGATAGGCGGATTGCTGGATGCTGCAAGGGATTTTCTTAAATTTGCTTTTGAATTTCGGTAAATCTGCTTGTCGTACGGCACAAACTTCTCTGGAGTAAGTGTATCTTTTACTATAAAAGTATCTCCTACTAATTCATTGTATAATACATTATTAATACTGTCCATCTCATGCAAAAATTGAGATGAGTCTACCTGACCGTTTGCAGAACAGTAAACTAATAAAACCAGCGATATAACAATACTTCTAAAAATAACTACTTAACCCAAAATGTACCTTTCCAGTGCGAAAATCAAAACTGTTGCCTTTCTCTTTGCCTAAAGCATATACCAAAGATAACACGCCCGCTCCAGTTTCAATATTGCCACCTATTCCAAATCCCCATGGCTTGTCATAGATATCCTTTTCGTGTCCGTAACTCCTGTCCTCGTAATAAGCTCCATTCCAAAACGCCTTAATATGAGAATTCTGACCGATAAGATATCTGAACTCCAATTCAAAAAGATTGAAATTGCTCGCAAATATACTCTGTTCATTGAATCCTTTCAGCGAATTTATCCCTCCTTCTCTCAATAGTTCATTAAAATAGATTCTCGGTGCTGAAATCTGTGAACTATACACTCCCAGCTTCAATGTAGAACTTGTGCCTAATGGAATAAATTTATCAATCCTTACTTTAAACTGAAACTGATTGGTTCTCAATACCGACGAGTCATATAACGTATATTGTGAAGGCCCGAACTTAATTTCTGAAATTTGATTATCCCTTACAATCGTCTTCGTTCCTGCCGAAAATACAGCGTCAATAAAGTAACCTTTCAAGGGATTATACCGGTTGTCAAGAAGATTAAATCCCGCCGTAAATCCATATTGTCTTAATTCAACCGCATTAATAGATGGAAACTGTCTGCTCTGCCTTACTCTTGCTGTATCTACAGAATTCAGGTTGGTTGAATTTACCTGATAAAAAAACTTAAAACCATTGATTCCGGATGTGTAATACTGCAAACCTATCTGCCTTTGAAATGTACTGTACAAAGTGTCAAATTTGACAAAATCTAAAGCAAGATCAACTCCCACTGGTTTCCCAAATATATATGGATAGTTGAAAGCTGTTTTTAACTCCTGTGATCTTGCCCTAAAACTCCGCCAGTTAATGCTCAACATCTTGGCACTCTTGAATAAATTATTCAGTTTAAGTGCAAATTCTCCAGTAAATACAATTCTATTCTGCTGGTTGCCAGATCCTGTTGAAGGTGCTAAGCCAATTATACCATTTATCTGGTCTGATGCCCGCTTCTTCAGATAATAATACGGTCTTGCTTTTCCTCCGTATATAAATACCATCTGTGGCATTCTCTCTGAGATTAAAAATGGCAGCTGATTAAGTTTATCGTGTGCCTTTCTGAACAACATTTCATTATAGGGTGTCCCTGTTTTGATGCCAGTATATGCTTCCAGAAATTTTTTACTCAGCACCTGGTCACCATCAATATGCGAAGTATCAAACTCAAAAAACGGACCTTCCTTAACAGTTAAACGATAGTTGATGACATCCACTCCAGCATCAGCCTGAACTTCAATCTTACAAAACGGATATCCATTATTATCCATATAATTTAAGATACTTTCTGCCATCCTGCTACCACTTAGTGTATCCGTAATTGTTGAGCTTAATCTGGAATTCAAGTGGTTAAATTTCCCCTGAGCCGAATCATTGACAACTTTGATATTTCCAATTCTATAAACTGAACCTGTAAATAAATATACCTTTACTTCTCTCCTTCCCCAAACGATGCTATCGGTATTTACAGCCAGATAACCTTTGCTCAGATACTGATTTTTAACTCTGTAAATAATCGAATAAACCTGCAAACTATCAGCTTCTTGAGCATGCCTAATTTCTAATGGATTATTAGGAAAAGCAACTTTGTAACTTTGTGAGAATACTGTTAAATTCATCAGCACCAGTAATACTACCAGGCATCTTACTAAGAAAAATTTTGATGAATACATCATGCGTTGCGCTTACAAAAATAACTAATTTAGCCCTATTTTAGTCGGACTGACCAATTTACCACTCCAATTGGAAAAGTTTTTCAGGACGAATACTTTAATAACAGATATTTGCGTTGTAAATTATATACCCCTTCTGTTATGAAACATACCACCATTTTATTCATCGCTTTAATTTTAACAATTATCTTCACCAGTGCCTGCGGAGGCGCCAGAAAATGCAACGGAAGCAGAGGAACCGCTACCGATATGGGTACCATGTAAATCTAGTAGCTGCCCTATTTTTTCTGTAAATTTGCAGCCTTTAGGTTCAAAATATAATGAAAGTACTCTTTGTTTGCCTGGGTAATATCTGCCGAAGTCCCTTGGCCGAAGGTCTGTTTGCCCATCACCTCAGAACGATGGCACTGGATAATGTTATTAGCTGCGACTCGTGTGGCACTGGCAACTGGCATGCCGGTGAGCTGGCAGACCCTCGCATGCGCAAAACCGCAGAAAAGAACAATATCACTTTAACCCATCGCGCCAGACAAATTTGCCATAGCGATTTTGAAGAATTTGACCATATTTTTGTGATGGACCACAGCAACTATGACAATGTTGTAAAGCTCAGACCCGAACTTGCCCATAAAGTCAACTTACTTACCTATTTCCACGATACTTACAAGAACCAGATAGTCCCTGACCCATACTTTGGCGGGCAAGAAGGCTTTGATGAAGTTTTTAATATTTTGAATATAATTACTAAAGATCTTGTTCATTTCCTCCATCAATCTGCCTAAAGCCGAAGATAAATACAAGATTTATTTCGGATTTGCCGCCATGGCCTTTATCGCCACGGGCC
>JBJTNS010000265.1:0-12954 GCA_046074245.1 Chitinophagaceae bacterium
CCATTAATTCTCGACTTAGCTTTAATTCTGGTTTCTGCCGCCATCATTAGTCTGGTGTTTAAGAAGCTTGAACAACCTGTTGTGCTGGGCTATATTATAGCAGGCTTATTAGTCGGTCCGAATTTCAATTTGTTTCCTTCGGTAGTTGAAACTACCAATATTAAGACCCTTGGCGAAATAGGGGTAATATTTTTGCTGTTTAGTCTGGGGCTCGAATTCAGTTTTAAAAAATTACTTAAAGTAGGAGGGGTGGCGGTGATGACAGCCGTTAGCGGTGTTGTTATGACAATGCTTTGCGGGTATTTTCTGGGAAAGCTGATGGGTTTAGACGGACTTAACAGTTTGTTTCTTGGAGGCATTCTTGCCATTGCTTCAACCACTATTATCATCAGAGCTTTTGATGAACTGGAACTTAAAACCACCAAATTTGCTCAGATTGTTACAGGTGCTCTGGTTGTTGAAGATTTAGTAGCAGTGGTATTAATGGTGCTCCTCTCTTCGGTTGCTGTTAGCGTTTCTTTTCAGGGGACAGAAATGCTATTGTCTATAGCTAAGCTGGCTTTTTTTCTTGTCTTGTGGTTTGTTTCTGGTATTTTTTTCCTGCCCGGATTTTTCAGGAAAATGAAACCGATGTTAAGCGAGGAATCACTATTGATTGTTGCTTTAGCTTTGTGCTTTTTTATGGTATATCTTGCAACTTTAGTTGGTTTTTCTGCAGCTTTAGGAGCCTTTGTAATGGGATCTATTCTGGCAGAAACCACTAAGGCAGAGAAAATAGAACATCTGGTAATGCCGCTAAAGAATTTGTTTGGTGCTATTTTCTTTGTATCCGTTGGGATGTTGCTGGATATTCAGATGATTGGCAAATACTACGGTCCGATTATCGCTGCAACCCTGGTGCTGTTGATAGGTAAACCTGTTTTTGCAGCCTGCGGTGCATTGTTGTCAGGGCAAAATCTGAAGACTTCTGTACAAACTGGAATGAGTTTATCTCAGATAGGGGAGTTCTCTTTTATTATTGCGGGTATGGGTATCAGCCTTAAAGTTACTGAAGCCTATCTCTACCCAATTGCGGTGGCAGTTTCTGTTATTACAACTTTTACCACGCCCTATATGATGCGGTTATCTGATCCTGTCTATCGCTGGCTGCAGCGGAGTTTGCCGGAATCGCTCATTTATAAACTTGAACAGTACAGCGAAGCTACTGATAAAACCAGAAATGAAAGTGATTTCAAACAATTGCTGAAGAACCAGATTGTGAGTGTACTTATTAACTCAGTTATCATTATTACGATCATTCTATTTAGCTCTTCCATTTTATATCCTATGCTGGCACCTTGGCGTTTTGGAAGATGGCTGGATGTTACTTTAACCATGCTTTTCCTGTCGCCATTTATATGGGCTCTGGCATTCAGACGTACTAACCGCGAGTTGTATGCCAGTGTTTGGAGTGATCCTGGTAAACGGAGTCCGCTAATTACCCTCATGCTCTCACGACTCGTGCTTGCCATCGTTTTTATTGGATTTGTGTTCGATCAGTTATTCTCTCCCAAAGTGGCTCTTATGGGTGTTTTAGTGGCTATAGTTTTGTTTATTGTTTTCGCTCCTAAAATCAAACGCTTTTACAGTCGCATCGAGAAAAGGTTCATAACTAATCTTAATGAGCGTGAACTTGCCAAGCAGCATAAACCTCTATCGCCATGGGATGCCCATATGGTGAGTATGCCCTTAGATGCACTTTCTGTATTCGTTGGTAAATCTCTTGAGGAATCGCAAATAAGAGAAAAATTTGGAGTCAATATTGCAAAAATTGTCAGAGGCAATTTTACAATTTCAGTGCCTTCGCGAACAGAACGTTTATTCCCGAATGACGAACTTTTTGTCATCGGTACAGACGAACAACTGAAAGGCTTTGCTCATGCTCTGGAAGAAAATTGTAAGATCAATATTAGTCCCGAAAAAACCGACGTTACACTTTTAAGCATTGTCCTGCATAAAGGGGCTTTCTTTATTGATAAAAGCATTCGCAGTTCAAATATCCGTGCATTGTCTCAGGGTTTGGTCGTTGGCGTTGAAAGAGACGGGCAAAGAATTCTCAATCCTGAATCAGAATTTGTGTTTCAGCTCAACGACACTGTCTGGGTGGTTGGAAACGAAACCAGAATTCGAATTCTGGCTAAACAATCCTGATTTCTATCATACAATTTAAATTTGTATCCTGATTATTAGTTGGATAACTGATTTTTTGTCTACAAACTGTAAAAGGTTTAATTAGTTCTTGTTTTGTTAAAAAATAACTATATTTTTGTTCAGAGTCTGCCTGTTAAATTAAATTCAGGCTCATTTCCGTTCTCTGAAGTATCAACAACAAACACCTATCTATATGAAACAAAACTACCTTTTAAAACGTATGCTAGTGCTGGCACTTTTGCTGGCTGCGTCGTTCAGCGGTTCTTTGCGGGCCCAGCTGAGCGGTTCTTACACCATCAATCCTTATCAGTCTGCCAGTGGTACGAATTACCAGAACTGGACTTCTGCTATTGGAGATCTTCTCTCAGGGAGTCGCTCCGACGGTGGCTCTACTCAAGGTCCTGGAATTTCTAATGCGGTTACTTTTACGGTATTTGACACTGTTTACAATGCCGTGTCGATCGACTTCACAGCAGTGGCTGGTTCGAATCCTTCCAGAAGAATTACCTTTCAGTCGGCAAGCAACAATAGCAATCGTTGTAAACTCAGACTCGCTTCTTCGTCTTCTAATACTGCCGATTTTGTCTTAAATCTCAACGGAGCGGATAATATTACTTTTAAAGGCATTGGCTTTGAAAGAACTGGTACAGCTGCGTATGCAACAGTGGTGCAGATAGGAAACGACGCCAATCAGGTGAAGTTTGAGAATTGTTTGTTTAAAAGTAAAAAGGTACCAAGTAATTCAACCAATGGTTTTAATTACACAGTTGGTACCTGTCTGTATTTTTATGGAAATGCCGATAGCACGACTGTTTTAAATTCGCGTTTGCTGTATGGATACAATGGTGTATACTGCGCAAGTACTGCCACTAATAACCTGTTTAGTGGAAATACTTTTGATACCAGTGGCTCTGCGGGTATTTATATCACAGGTCAGAGCAACCTTGTAATCACTGGCAACACCTTTAATATGGGCGACTTCTGAGCCAATCAGGGTCACTACACGTCTTATGGTATGCGCATAGAAACATCTCCAAGTATGCTGGTGACAAAGAATAAAATATTCATGTCTGCCGCCAACGGTCAGGTTGTTAGAGCGCTTATTATTGCCAGCACTACGAGTACAGCGGCTTCACCTACGATGGTTAGTAATAACTGGATTGTTAATTCAGGAGGTTCTGGCGATTGCACTGGTCTGGCTGTGTACAATTGTAATTATCTCAATTTTGTCAATAACAATGTGCTTATTACCAGTCCGCTTACCAGCAGCGCTGCCTACTACCACTACCCTCAATATACCAATACTTATATCCGCCTGATTAATAATAACCTGATTAATAAAGGATCGGGGTATGCCTACAGTGTTACCGGATCTAATACCTCAGATCTTGATACATTAGATTATAATAATTTATTCAGCAGTGGTACATATCTCGCAAACTGGGCAGGTACTACTTACACAAGTCTGTCAGGCTTACAATCTGCGAGTTCTAAAGATGTAAACTCTATCAGTGTTGATCCCGGATATATCAGTCCAACTAATTTGCATGTGTCTAATATAGGCTTGAATAAAAAAGCTATGAAATATCCGTGGGTTCCAGTAGATATTGATAACGAATTACGAGATACCATGACGCCAGATATCGGAGCGGATGAGTTTTTCCCTGTTTCTAATGATGTCGGCATCAACTCTGTTGACAGTCCGATGGTGTTTTGTGCTGGCACCAGAAATGTCAGAGTGAAATTTCAGAATTTTGGAATCGATACCATTAAGTCGGTTCGCATTCAATGGCAAATCAATTCAAGTACACAAACGTCTTACAACTGGACAGGTACTCTGGCGCCTGGTGCAAGTTCGGCCTCTCTGATACTGGGATCTTATACATTTGCCGCTAATACTCCGTATACCATAAAGGCGTGGACGCTTAATCCCAATAACTTAACAGATGGCAGGAAAAGCAATGACACGCTCTCTGTCACCAGATATCCTGGAATGTCTGGAACCTATAAAATAAGCGATTCTCTGAATGCCGATTTTAAGTCATTTAATTCTGCCATAGCAGCGTTTACTGCCAGGGGCATTTGTGGTCCGATTACCTTTAGAGTGGCACCTGGTACATACAACGAACAAATTACTTTGTTGCAGCTTCCGGGCATGGGCGCTTCAAACCCAATTACTTTTATCAGTATGGATAAAGACAGTTCTCTGGTTCGGGTAGTGTTACCTAGCACTGTAGCTACAGGAAATAACAATGCAACTATTCAGTTAAGAGGAGCAGATTATATCCATTTTAAAGGCATTACTTTCGAAAGAACCGGTACTAATATTTACGCTCTGGTAGTGCATATTCTTAATGGTTCTACCCACAACACATTCAGAAATTGTCAGATGATTGGTCTGCCGCTTAGCGCTGCTAACAACAACGCTATTAATATCTGGTCAGATCAGGGACAGGATGATTATAATGAGTTTCATAATAACTACGTCAAATTCGGTCAGTATAGTGTTTCCTATTCAGGATTAAGTTCGGCCCACGAAGTAGGAACTGTGTTCAGAGGTAATACCTTTGATAGTGCCTACAATTCCTCCGTTCAGGTAATTTATAACGATGCGATCGACTTTAGTAACAATATCTTTAAAAGAATCATCACTCCAATAACCAGTAATTATAGTTTACAACTGACTGATTGCGATCTGGCAGTCAGAGTAATGAGCAATAAATTTATCGATCAGGGTGCAGAGAATTCAATTGTATTAACTTCTTGCAATGCCACATCTGGCAACCCGGGTTTTGTGGCTAATAATGCCATTTCAAAAGCTAGTGGAAAAGGTATTGTCCTCGATGGGGTCGATTATCAGACAGTCGCATTCAATAGTATTTACCTCAACGCTGCCAATTCGGCTAATTATGGCATCTATTCAACGGTTAATACCACCACCAATCTGGTGATGAAAAGCAATAATATGCTTCTTGAAGGTGGTCAGGCTTTCTTTATTCCGAGTGCCTCTCAGGTTAGCGCCAGCGATTACAATAATCTGATGATTAAGGGAGGTGCTTTTGCCTATTGGGGGGCATCGTATACCAACCTGAACGACTTAAGTGTGGCAAGTGGTAAAGATATCAATACGAAGTCTGTAAATCCGCTTTTCAAATCGAGCACAGATTTGCATATTTCTAACCCTGTGCTGAAGGGCGCCGGAGCAGCGGTAACTGGAATAACGACAGATTTTGACGGCGAGCTGAGAAACTCTACTAATCCTGATATTGGAGCCGACGAATTTAAACTAATGGATCATGACGCAGGTGTGGTAGAAATGACCGGTCCGGGCAGCGGTGCTTGTGCCGGCCTTCAGTCTATTGAAATTGTGATTCAGAATTTTGGGGGAGATACCCTGACTTCTGCAGATATTAAATGGATGGTTGGCAATGTGACTCAAACAACCTACAAATGGACAGGTAATTTATTAAATAAACAAAAGGATACCATTGTGATCGGTACCTATAATTTCTTTGGTAATCTAAACCCGAAATTTACTATTTGGACAGATGCACCTAATGGTCAGTCGGATGCCATAAACTTTAATGATACACTTATACTGAACCGTTCGGTAAGAGCTTTGCCAGTAGCCAATGCCGGCAATGATATCAGTATCTGTAATGGCGATTTCGCAGTTATTGGTCCGAATACCCAGGCTGGTTTCAGCTACCGCTGGTATGACCTGGGGGCTAATTTACTGGGAACAACTTCAAAGATTAGTGTGGGTCCATCTACCCAAACTGCCTACGTGCTTGAAGTAACCAATTCGACTTTTGGATGCAAGAAAAATGATACTGTAGTGATCAGTGTTAACCCTACTCCACAAGCCAATGCCGGCACTGATAAAACAGTGTGTTATGGCAATAGTGTACAAATAGGAGCAGCTCCTCAAACTGGTTTTAACTATTCATGGAGCAGTATTCCTGCTGGTTATTCTTCTAATATTGCCAATCCTGTGGTGTCAACTCTACAAACCATCAAATATGTTTTAGTGAAATCAGCAGTATCTACAGGATGTTATGATACTGATACCGTTCAGGTCAATGTAGCCTTGTCGCCAACTCCAAATATTACCGGCACGGGAGCAGCATGCGAAGGAGACAGATTCCTGTACTCGACACCTGGTGCTAATGGTAATACTTTTGTATGGACTGTAAATGGAGGACAAATCATCAGCGGACAGTCCAGTAATTCTATCAATGTCAGATGGACAAGTGCCGGTTCTGCTTCTTTGAGTGTCATTCAAACTAATACTGTTGGTTGTAAAGATACGGTTGGGTATAATGTCAGTGTTTATCAGCGCCCGACTGCTAAATTTAATGTTGTTGAAGATTGTGAAGGTGGTTCTACCAGATTTGAAGATTCATCTCTGAATGCCAATTCATATAACTGGAATTTTGGCGATGGAAACTCCAGTTTTCAGAAAAATCCAATTCATAACTACGATTCACTTAAGACTTATATAGTACGACTGGTAGCTATCGGAAACGGGAACTGTTCTGATACGACCTACAGAACAGCAAGCGTGTTTCCTCTGCCAGTTTCCGATTTTACTTTCGTGAAAACTGCTGGCAGAACTTATCAGTTTACAGATAATAGCACGGTTCAGAGTGGTGCTGTCGTGGCGTGGGACTGGCAGATGGGTGATGGAAATAAATATATCACTCAAAATCCATTGCATGAATACGGACCATTAGTAATCGGTCAGAATTATAGTGTGGTGCTCTGCGCAACAACAGATAAAGGTTGCCGGACTTGTATCAGTAAGCAATTAACTGTAACCAGTATCGAAGAAGATTTGAGTTCTGCCGGCATAGCGGTTTATCCAAACCCAAGCTTTGGTCAGTTAACAGTTGTTTCTGCAAACTTAATTGAAACGATTGATGTTTATAATAGCATCGGTCAGAGAGTGATGAATATGAAGTCTGGTAATACCCGGGAGGTTTTAAACATAGAAGGCCTGAGTGCTGGTGTCTATACCCTGGAGGTGCAGACAGAGAAGGGAAGGACTCAGATAAAAATAAACAAACAATAGTTGAGATATCTTTCACACAAAAAAGGCTTCCAGTTTTGGAAGCCTTTTTTGTTTAATGATTTTTGAAGTATATCTTAAAGATGCTGCCTGAATTAGGTGTACTCTCAACTTCAATTTTCCCGTTCATAGACTCTATCTGAGTTTTGGTAATAAATAATCCTAAACCTCTTGCGTCTTTATTGGAGTGGAATGTTTTGTACATGCCAAATAATTTCTTGCCATGCATGTCGAGGTCGATGCCAATGCCGTTATCCTGTATACAAAGTATGGTGTAATCCTTGTCTTGTTCGGTATATAGTCTGATGATCGGATCCCTTTCCGGAGAGCGATACTTGATGGCGTTGGTCATCATATTCAAGAGGATACTTTCCAGGTAAGAAGGCACTACATCCAGATAGACAGAATCATTTACCTCATTGATGATAGTCGTATTGTTATTCGTACTAATAGAATTTATTGAATCACCGGTTTTAATAATTTCCTCTCTGAGATTAAGTCGGGTGCGACTGTTGTCGAGGTTGTTTTGGATGGTGATGATGTCATTCAGATTGTCTGTGGTTTCAGATAATTTGTCGGTGCTGGCTTTCAGCATTCGCATTAACTTTTCCTGTTCTGTTTTTTCGTCAGAAGCGTTCAGGATGTCTACAATTCCTGAAATATTAACAACGTGAGAGCGGATATTATGAGAAACGATATGCGCAAAGTTCTGGAGTCGTTTATTCTGGTCGGTGGTAACATTCAGAAACTGCTGAAGTTTGGCTTCGTGTGATCTCCTCTCGCTGATATCGCGGTGGTTTGAAACAATGGCTCTGACATTTTCGTCTTCTAATAAATTGATTACAACACCTTCTACCCATAGCTCACGCCCGTTTTTACTGACAAATCTGTTGACTCTCGGAATCAGAGTTCCTGGTTTTTCTAGTATGTGATAAAAATTGGCCCTCGATTCAAGCGCCTGTTCAGGGTGCATGATTTCGAAGATGGAACGACCTTTTAACTCATTCATGGTATAGTCCAGTGCTTTTAACATGGCTGGAGATGCATAAATGAAGTTGGAATTTCTATCGGTCATCGAGATAAAATCACCGACATTTTCTGCCAGGGCTCTGAAAAGGGCTTCCGACCGTTTAGATTCGTTGATATTGGTATAGATGATAATATGGCCAATGGTTTTATTCCATTGATCGAGGTAAGTTGTTTTGTTGATGAGAAACCAGATTTTTTCGCCAGTTGCCGACGTTATCTGCCATTCGTAGGGTTCGTTTTGCGAGTGACTTGAAATATCGTGCTGGTGGTCGAGGAATCTGCCAGTAGCGCGGGTGTTTTGTAATTCGTTCATGTCGCAGCCAGTCATTTTGCAGAACATGTTGTTGGCATACATGATTTCGCTGTTTAAGTTAACGATTAGCAGACCTTCGTTCATGGTCTCAACAATTGTATCCCAGTGCTGTTTGGGTGAATAATCCAGCAGATTATATTTTACCATTGCAAGCACAGAGAAGAAAGAGAAAAACGTGAAGAGAGAAGGCGTTACCTGTATGCTGACTGCATCAAAAAAGAGAGGAAGTACTACCTGAAACAAAATGCCACCCCAGATAGGCATCACAAAACCAATTGCCAGAAAAAAACTTTGTTTTTTCTTGATGGATCCGGATTTTAAGGAAAAGAATTTATACCAGAGGATACTCAGGATGGCAATACTCTGTATTGAAATCCATAGATACATCCATTGGGTATAAGTGGTCTGATTAGGATTGGCTACCCAGTACCATTGTTCTGATTTAACGATGTAGTGGGTATCAATACGCCCCATGTTTAGAACAAGGAATATGGTTGCCGGAAAGACTTGAGAAATAAAGAGTAAGCTGAACCATTTTTTCTTATCCCATTCGTAAAAATAGGCGATGAAGATAATGGCTACCGGTGTAGTGAGAATTACAAACTGTCCCAGAATATATAGCCAGTCGCTTGCCACTTCTTCTGTGTGTGCCATGCGCATAAAGGCATCGGCGAATTGCCAGAGAGAGACAATGAAAATAAAAAAGGAAAAGACGATGTTCAGCGAGTTTTTAGGCTGATAAATAAGTACATAGACAAATATGGCTATGTTAATAAGCGCCGGTAAAACAGACATGATCAGAACATCTGTTCTGCTGAAATCTAAATCGAATAAATGGTTAAAATACACTGGATTTTTCATTTTGTGGTGTTGCAATTCATACGGTCTTTAACAAGTAAAATAGACAAAAAGACGAACGTAAAAATTGAAATTTTATTCGAAATTACTTTAAAGTTAATGGAATGTCAATGTATTAGAACTGAATTTATTTTGTGGAAATTCTAAGTAGCAATAAGTTCTATGAAATTAATATTAAGTTTTAAATGTAATCATCTGTATTTGTGTAGATTTAAATTTGTATAAAACATCTTATTCTCAAATTGACTCAAATTATGAAAATGTTGGATGTTAGTAAATTTATATTTTTCAAGAAAAAAATGCAGTGATTATCGCTCAAATTTCTGTTAAAATTTTCAAATTGAGGAGACAAATCGTTTTGTTTAAAATAATTTCTACAAGATTCGGGAAAATTAGTTTTCATTTCGGGTAAACGCTTAAAAAGGTGTCTGATTTTACTACACTTTTGTGAGTAGTTAAGTAGTTAAATTACAATCAAATTCATGAATATTTCGAAAGTTTCAATTATTGACAGCAACAATTTTTATGCATTGGGGATTAAGTATGTTTTACAATCTCTGGAGTCGTGTAAAGGTAGTGAAATCAATATTTATTCAACTGGTGCCGAATACCTGAGCAGCAATCAGAATTCTGACCTGGTATTATTAAATATGATGTTACCCGACATCGGTGGTATTAAGTTGTGTCATCTGATTAAAACCAAATCGCCAAAAACAAAAGTGATATTGTTGTCGATGAATGATGATGAAAGTGATTTGTATAACTGTTTAACCTCGAATGCTAATGGTTTCCTGATTAAAGATTTTAAAGACAAGGAACTTGATTTTGCGATTTATAAAGTCTTTAATGACTCTTACTATATAGATTCTAATCTGGCCCTGAGACTCATTAAAAACAGTCCGACCAACAAGAAGCTGGAAGCGAATAGTTTAAACGATTTCGAGTTAACTTTACTTCAGTATATCTCTGATCAGTTAACAGATATGGATATTGTAGAGAAACTTAAGATGCCTAGAGGTAAGCTATCTTATTACAAAAGAAAGCTTTATAAGAAATTAGATGTTAAAAATTCTGCCGGATTAATTAAGAAGGCTGTATCATTAAAATTAGTTAGTTAAATTTATTCCATTAATCGTAAGAAAGTTAGAAGATTAGCAAAAGACGCTGAGATTAATTTGAAAAAAAGATAAAATTTCAAGCAAAATACTTGAAGGTTTGAGGGAAAAAAATTAATTTTGTTTAATTGATTTTCAAACAAATCCCCCAAGTGCTTGTTAATCAATAAATAAAAGCTTCTAACACATTACACACAAATAACATGACCCAATCAGAACAGCCTTACAGATCCATTATCGTTGACGACGAGCCTCAGAACATCCTGATGCTTGACCATCTTTTAAAAGAATTTTTCCCGACTGATATTGAAGTCCAGAAAACATTCGAAAGTGCTCTCGATGCTCTTAAGTATATCAATTCAGAGTCTATCGACCTGATTTTCCTTGATATTGAAATGCCAGACCTGAATGGTTTTGATTTGATCAAAGCTATTTCCGGACAGTCAGATGCACGTATTATTATTGTAAGCAGTTACGACCAATATGCTTTGAAAGCTTTCAAACATTCGGTATTCGACTTTCTGAAAAAACCTGTTGGAATTAACGACATCAGAGAATGTCTGAACAAATTAAATAAACAGCGTGTTGTTGCTAACAACAGCGAACCTGGAATTTATGATAATATTCTGGTTGTCAATCGTCAGGATAAAACAATCTTTATAGACATTAACCAGATTTTAAGAATGGAAGCTTCTGGTTCTTACACCGATATTTTCCTGGAAGATGGCACAAAAGTAAATTCTACCAAAAAGATGAATTACTATGAAACTGCCTTAGCCAAACATCCTTTCTATAAACTCCACCGCAGCCATTTTGTTAATCTGAATAAGATCAGAGAAATCATCAAAAACGAAGGTGATGGCATGGTGGTGATGCAAGATGGTAGTCGCATCGAAATTTCGAGAGCCAAAAAAGACGAGTTCTTGAGAACAGTTATCAAAGAAAGAAAACTCTAACACTTTTTTTATGGAAAACACACAACACCATAAGTCTGAAAATGCGCTTGGGACGGAGAAAGATATGTCTAGCAGACATCTGGATGCCCTGTCAACACTAAATAACAGACAACTCAACCTCATTTTAAAACACATCCAGTATGGTTTATTGCTGGAGAATTCTGAAAGACGCATTGTGATGGTGAATGATGCTTTCCTGAAAATGTTCGGAATTCCTCTGGCTCCCGAACAAATGCTGGGTTTCGATTGTGCCGCATCTGCTAAAGATACGGCATTGATGTTTAAGGATGAAGAGAGATTCTTAAAAGATATAGAAGTGACGCTTCGCGACAAGGTAAAAGTTGAAGGGGTAGTGCTGGAGTTAAAAGATGGCCGTTTCTTAAGTCGCGATTATATTCCACTCTGGAAAGATAAAATTTATGACGGTCACCTTTGGGTATATAGCGACATTACAAACGCAGAGGGCATTAAAGATACGATTAAAATCCAAAGGGCATTTTACGAAGAGATTCTTAATAAAATACCTGCTGATATTGCTGTATTTGATAGTGAGCATCGCTATCTTTTTGTCAACCCTAACGGTATCAGAAGTCAGGAAATGCGTGAGTGGATTATAGGGAAGAAAGACGAGGAGTATTGTGCTTTAAAAAACATTTCCAAAGAGATGGCAGAGGGTAGAAGGGCCCACTTTAATCTGGCAAAGGATACGCGTCTGACTCATAAATGGGAGGAAGAAATTAAGCGTCCTGATGGTCAGATTGAAACGCATATGCGATTGATGTCACCCGTGATAGATGCCGACAATGAAATCAGCATGGTAATTGGCTACGGTCTGAATGTGACCGAAGCTAAGAAAAATGAAAATGCCATACGTGAGGCGAATCAGCATCTCGAATTATTACGTAGTTTGATTGATAACTCTTCGGATGCCATACAGGTGGCCACTGAAGATGGTTCTATTTTTTATCTGAACGAGGAGGCTACTAAGCGATTAGGCATAGATTCTCATGAAATTGGACAGTATAAAGTGTCTGATTTCGAGAAACTATTTGAAGACAAGATAATCTGGGAAGAGCATGTTGAAGAGTTGAAGCGGAAGGAAACTTTAATTCTGGAGGGACTAAATGTTCATCAGAAAACCGGCGAGACTTTCCCGGTTGAGGTGACAGTAAAATACATTAAAATCGGAGATACGGGATATGTAATTGCCAATTCTCGAGATATCACCGAACGTAAGAAAACTTTAAATGCTCTGCGTACCAAGCAGGGGATGTTAAATGCCATTGCTAAGGCAACCGACGAACTGTTGTCGAATCCTAATGTCTACGAAGCAATCAATTTTTCTCTGCCTATGATTGGTGAGGCGGTTGGCGTAGACAGAACATATTTGTTTGAGAATTCGGAAGTAGATGGTGCGACACT
>JBJTNS010000266.1:0-3378 GCA_046074245.1 Chitinophagaceae bacterium
ATCCGTTTAACTGGATCAAAGTGGGCTTAAAATACCGCAAACTCGCTCCAGACATCATGGTGTTCAGATACTGGATGCCTTTTATGGCGCCAGCTCTCGGCACTATCGCCCGCATCGCTGCAGGCAACGGCAAAACCAGAATGGTGGCCATCGCCGACAATATCTATCCGCATGAAAAACATTTCTACGACAAACCCTGCACCAGTTATTTCGTCAACAGTATTGACGGATTTATCACTATGAGCCAGTCTGTTTTAGGAGACCTTCAATCGTTAGTCCCACAAAAACCCTCACTTTACGTGCCACACCCTATGTATGATAATTTTGGTGAAGGTATGAGTAAACATGATGCCAAAGTGGCGCTCGGACTGGATGCTGACTGCAGTTATCTGCTATTTTTTGGATTTATTCGTCAGTATAAAGGACTGGATTTATTATTAAAATCTTTCGCTGAAAGCGGCCTGAAAAATAAAAAAGTTAAACTCTTAATCGCTGGTGAATATTACGAAGACTCTAGTCCGTATAAACAACTGATTCAGGAACTGGAACTTGGAGATAGCGTTGTTGAAAGAAATGATTTTATCCCAAACAGCGAAGTAGCAACTTATTTTTCAGCTTCAGATATGGTCGTTCAAACTTACCATTCAGCAACTCAGAGCGGAGTTACTCAGATAGCCTATCATTTTAATAAACCAATGCTGGTTACCAATGTTGGAGGTTTGGCAGAAACAGTTCCGCACAACGAAGTGGGTTATGTTTGCGAGAAATCAGAACAGGCCATCGCACAGGCTTTAAATGATTTCTATGACCATAACAGAGAAGCGTTCTTTAGTGCCAATGCCGCTGAATTCAAAAAAAGATTTAGCTGGAACCATATTATGGATGGAATTCTAAAGGTGTCTACAGGTAAGCTTTAACGGCGGACAACCAGTTTATAGCGATAAAATAAATTATTGCCTTTCGCTACTACGATATAAATCCCATCATCCAGATTATTCGACCAGTATACCCCCTCTGAACTCGACTGAACTGTAATAACCTGACCATTCATATTCACCAGAAAAACCTCTGAAACTTTCACATTCTTCTGCACTGCCAGCTTGATATTTCCGGTACTCGGATTTGGAAAGACATTAATTGGATTTAATGAATAATCGACATCCATTGAAGAGAAATTGACTAATTCAACATCATCTATAAACAACACTGTTCCCAGAGATTCTCTCTCACCGCCTGTTGAAGATGCAAAACTCAACTGCACAAATGCAGCTTCAGCCGTACTGCTGTATTCAATCGGCACTACAATAAGCTCCCAATCCAGAATACCTTTTTCAATACGATAAATTCCTGAACCAATCTCATTCATTAAAGCATCAAATACTTTAATAACAGCCAGACCTGTATCCGAATTTTCAGGAATATATGAGCAGTAAAATCTCATTGCATCAGGCGTAGAATTTACAGGCACCAGGGTGTTCTGAAAATCTACGTATCCTGAAGTATCATTAGAAGCAAAAGCCTGACCAGGCAGCGATTGCGACTTAGAAAAATTGTATCCGTTTCTAAGTTCCAGCGACCATTCTCCGGAATGAACCTTTGTTTTTGAAATCGCATAGTTAGTTTTGTCAAAGACCACTGAATCACCTTTCATGTTTCCGGAACTATCCAAGATAACCTGAAACGAATAAGTTTTACCTGCCCAGAAAGCAGCACGCGAATTTGACTGAGTAAGCTCAAATCCTCCATTCTGAACCTGAGCCTGAAGTGCCTGATAAAACAGGCTGATGATGACAAGTAAAAATAAACGAATCATAGCTGAGTAGATTAATCTAAATTTTAGACGAAAGTGCCGAAATATTCGCTGCAATTAAACAGAGAAATTATTTAACTCTCTAGATATCAGATTATTAATTTTTCTACTTCTGAACCTTACGGTAGAGATAATATGCAACACCTGCAAAAATCAGGTTTGGAATCCACACAGCAATCAAAGGATAAATCCGACCAGTGTTGCCATAAGTGTGGAAATACTGAATCACAAACAGGTAAATAAAACTGAGGAAGATCCCTATCCCTAAATTAAGACCTACGCCTCCTCTGCTCTTTTTACTGGATACACAAACACCAATAACAGTTAGTATAAACGTAGAAAAAGGTGAAGAATACCTTCTGTATTTATCTGTAATATAATAGTTGAGGTTTTCTGAGCCTTTCATCCTCTCCTTCTCAATAAAATCGTTGAGTTCAAAAATATCCAGCGACTGCACATCGTCATTGTGTCTGAAGAAATCGGCTGGATTAAAAGGAATAAGCGTATCCATAGCCCTGCCCCGTTTGATGGTTTGTGAACCATCTTTTTTATAATCACGAATCAGATATTCTTCCAGATGCCACTTATTCAGTTTATGATTGAATGAAATACGTTTGGCGTATAGTTTACTTTTCAGTTTAAGTTTATCATATAACTCAAGAGATACACCTCCACCCATACTATCACCATAGCCAAAATACTCCATATAAAAATAGGTATTTGGCAAAATCTGACTATGTACATTGTTGGTATAATCTTCTTTGGTATTTCTGATGTATTTATTCTCGAATTTCAGACGTACTTTATCTGAATGAGGAATCACATAGGCATTGAGTACAAACGACACGATGGCTAACAAAAGAGCCGTGATCAGATAAGGCCGCAGAAAACGGTTATAGCTAACACCAGCAGATAAGGTAGCCACTATTTCGCTGCGACTCGCCAGTTTAGAAGTAAAGAAAATAACAGAGATGAATATAAAGACCGGGCTGAATAAATTGAGGAAGAAAGGCACATAATTCAGGTAATAATTCAGCATAATTTCGGATACTGGGGCTTCCTTTTTCAGGAAATCATCCAGCTTCTCGGAGACATCAAACACGATGATGATGATGATAAAGAGACTCAGCGTCACAACAAATGTGAGCAGAAACTTCTTTATGATATACCAATCGAGTTTTTTTATCATTTTACAGTCGCTGTTTCAATTTCTGTACCATTTGAGGCTTCCAGCTGGAAAAAGTATCATTTAAAATATGTTCGCGAGCCTGCCCCACCAGCCAGAGGTAAAAGCTTAAATTGTGCAGACTTGCAAGTTGTGGACCCAGCATTTCTCCGGCTACAAACAAATGCCTCAGGTAAGCTTTTGAATAAGAAGGAAGGTGAAGTTCATCTACCGGTGTAAAATCTCTTTCCCACTTTTTATTCTTTATATTGATGAAGCCATCCTTGGTAAAGAGCATCCCATTTCTGGCATTTCTTGTAGGCATAACACAGTCGAACATATCGATACCAAGGGCAATACATTCGAGGATATTCTCAGGTGTGCCAACTCCCATTAAATAACG
>JBJTNS010000267.1:0-6437 GCA_046074245.1 Chitinophagaceae bacterium
GTACACCACATCGTCCAGTCGTTCGTTTTTGTAATCAACTGTTTTTTTCTCAGTGTACAGAGTTTCAGTACCATCCACTTTAGTAGTTTGCATTTTACCAGTGATAGGAGCGCCATCAGGACCAATGATTTTCACAAAGATATCCTTATCTCCTGCATCTGCTACAACGTTCTGGTCGAGACTAAATTTAACTTTAATTTCTTCCACTTTAGACGCTTTGTCGGTAGTGACTTCTTTTTTGCCAAATAGTTTTCTTTCTCTCACACCTGCTACAACAATTCCACTGGCATGCAAAATTTTGGCTTTATTGATCTTTTTGTCTCTTTGCTCAATCGCTCTGTCTTTCTCAGCAGATCTTATTTGTTCGGCAGTAAGGTTTTGAGTTAAGTCGGAGTTTTGAATTGTCAGCTCTTCGTTTTGTTTAGTCAGTTCGGCAACGCGAAGTTTGTAATCTTCAATCTGACCTCTTAAACTAAGAATTTCAGCTTTGGCTTTTTTGAATTCAGCATCAGACAATTTACCTTTACTTAAAAGGACTTTAATTTGTTTGATTTTTTGTTCGATTGCCAGATCTTTTTCATTCAGTTGTTCATTCAAACCCTGGTTTTCAGATCTCAGTGATTCGAGTTCGATTTCTAAACCTTGAACCTCTTTTTGAAGATTATCTTTATCTTTGTTTAAGCCTTCAATATTGACCGCTTGTTCTTTATTTTTCTTGTTACTTAAAAATAAATTAACCCCGATACCAATATTGAGCGCTAACAGAGCACCGATAAGAATCATGAGGTAGGTTTTACTCTTTTTGTCTTTTTCGTTTTGTTGAATTTCCATCTTTTCTAATCAATTTTATGACAAATTTATATAAAAAAACCTTTGATTGATTTTTAATTTTTAAAGGTTTTGTTTCAATTCGAGCAAAAAAGCCTTCACTTTATCAAGACTTTTTAGCATTTCACTATTTTTATCAGATACTTTTCTATTGCCTAACATATACTCATTCGCCCCTTGCAGCGTGTATCCCTTCTCTTTGACAATGAAGTGTATGGTTTTTAGGTCTTCAATATTTTGTTCTGTGTATAATCTGTCTCCCTTGCGGTTTTTGTGAAGGTCTTTAAGACAATCAAATTCTTTTTCCCAGAATCTGAGCATAGAAGGTGGAACACCAATAATAGCAGACACCTCTCCCATTTTATAGAACATTTTTTTGATATCTGATTCAGATTTAAGTTTAGGCATTAGTCAAATGATTGGTTAGGTGCAGAGGCTCTCTCCAGCATCTGCTGATACTCTTCGTTAGTTAAATCGTTATAAAAGAAAAACGCCGGATTAAGTTTTTCTCCATTTTTGTGAACCTCATAGTGTAAATGCGGAGCGGTTGATTTACCAGTTGAACCAACCAGTCCGATCAGCATACCTCTCGTTACTTTTTGTCCTCTTTTCACTTTAAATTTACTTAAGTGACCATAAAGGGTGGTAAAGCCATTACCGTGATTAATGATAATGTGCTGACCATAGCCCCAAATCTCAGTGTTAACTGCTTCTACTACCCCATCTGCAGTGGCATAAACCTCTACACCTCTTGGCGCTGTAAAATCGATACCAGCGTGGAAACGCTGAGTTCTGTAGAATGGATCAGTTCTATATCCGAAACCTGAGCCAATGCGTTCCAGTTTTCTGTTAGACACAGGTTGTATAGCTGGAATTCTGGACAGATAATCTTTTTTATTCTGAGCGATAGACAATAACTGATCGAAACTAGCGCTCTGAGCTTTGTAATCGTGACTAAGTTTATCGAGGTTCATGTTGAGTTCAGCAAGCAAATCTGCATTCGGCAATTTTCTTAACTCATCGTATTTTTCGGAATTCTGAAAACTCTCTTTCCACGAATTTCCGGCAACTGGTGCACTTTCATAGATAGCGCGATAAACATTATTGTCTTTTATTCGAATTTTCTCAAGCTCGGCATTCATTGCAGCCACTCTTTGATTGAGGTGTTCCAGCTCAGCTATAAAATCTACATTTTCAGATTTCATTTTCTTTTCGGTCGGTGTATCGACAAAACGATTAAAAATCAGAAAAAAAACAAAGCCCAGAATCAGGGAGAAAGAAAAGACACCAAAGCCTCTGAGGAAGAGGATCCACTTGCTTAGTTTGTACTTCTCGTAACTAAGCGTTTTTGGATTAAAGAAATATTTGGTCTTTGCCATGTTAAATTACCTGAGCTATTTTGTATTTTCGCGAATTCAAATTTTTGAACGCTCAAAAATAATAGATTATTTTTATTTCATGATATCATCCAAGGAAATACGACTAAGTTTTTTAGAATTCTTTCAGAACAAGCAACACACAATTGTGCCTTCTGCACCCATTGTCGTTAAGAACGACCCTACTCTGATGTTTACCAACGCTGGTATGAATCAGTTTAAAGATTATTTCTTAGGCAATAAGAAAGCACCTTATACCAGGGCTGCAGATACTCAGAAATGTTTACGTGTCAGCGGAAAACACAACGATTTAGAGGAAGTGGGCGTCGACCATTACCACCATACCATGTTTGAAATGCTTGGTAACTGGAGTTTTGGCGACTATTTTAAAAAGGAAGCAATTGCCTGGAGCTGGGAACTTTTAACAGAAGTCTATAAGATCGACAAGAACACCTTATACGTCACCGTATTTGAAGGAGATGCCAAAGAGGGACTGGCATTTGACCAGGAAGCATATGATTATTGGGCAAAACTCATCGACCCTTCGCGTATCCTTAAAGGCAACAAAAAGGATAATTTCTGGGAAATGGGCGATACCGGTCCCTGCGGTCCCTGCTCCGAAATACACGTCGATATGCGCGATGAAGCCGAAAAGGCCAAGATAAGCGGCGATCAGTTAGTGAACAAAGACCACCCTGAAGTGATAGAAATCTGGAACAATGTGTTCATGGAATTCAATCGTAAGGCAGATGGTAGTCTCGAAAAACTGCCTGCTCAGCACGTCGATACCGGTATGGGTTTCGAACGCCTGACCAGAGTATTACAAAACAAAAAATCCAATTACGATACCGATATCTTCCAGCCATTAATCAAAGCACTGGAAGAGATTTCAGGCAAACAATACACCGGCAGCGATAGCAAACAGGATATCGCTTTCAGAGTTATTTCCGATCATATCAGAGCGGTTGCCTTCTGCATCGCCGACGGTCAGCTTCCCAGCAACAACGGCGCAGGATACGTTATCAGAAGAATTCTCAGAAGAGCGCTGCGTTATGGTTATAGCTACCTCGGAATGAGAGAGCCATTTATGTTCAGACTGATTCCGGTATTATGCAGAGAGTTTGGCAATGTATTTCCTGAAATAGAACAACAAAAAGACTTTATAGCAAAGGTTATCCAGGAAGAAGGCAATACATTTCTGAAGACACTTTCTAACGGATTAGAACGCATAAATTCTTATTTAGAAAGTGAGTCGAAAACAATAGAAGGAAACGTTGCATTTGAATTATACGATACATTTGGTTTTCCTATCGACTTAACCAGACTGATTGCCTCAGAAAATGGATTTGAAGTTGATATTGAAGGTTTTGAAAAGCATTTACTGGAACAGAAAGAACGCAGCAGAAAAGATGCAAAGAAAGAGACAGGCGACTGGCAGTATTTGTTAGATGACGACAGTGAGGAATTTATTGGATACGACTTCTTAGAGGCCAATGTAAAGATTGCCAGACACAGAACCATCAAAGTAAAAGACAAACTGCAATACCAGCTGGTATTCAATATAACGCCATTTTACGCTGAAAGCGGTGGTCAGGTTGGAGATACTGGAACCATGACAGGAATTGCCAATGGAGAAATCATAGAAATTCTGGACACACAGAAAGAAAATGATCTTATCATCCATTTTGTTGATAAGCTTCCGACTGACAATGTTCAGTCGTTTGAAGTAAAAGTAGATGCCATAAAGAGAGCTTTGTCGGCCAATAACCACAGTGCCACCCACCTATTGCATGCTGCTTTAAAACAGGTACTTGGTCAGCACGTTGCACAAAAAGGTAGTTTAGTGAACGATGAATATCTGAGATTTGACTTCAGTCATTTTACCAAACTCACAGAAGAAGAAATAGAGCAAATAGAGAACATCGTTAATCAGAAAATTTCTGAGAACATCAGTTTAGATGAAAAGCGCATGGTACCTATAAAACAAGCGGTTGATGAGTTGGGAGCAACAGCATTGTTTGGAGAAAAATATGGCGATTTAGTGAGAGTTATTACTTTTGATAAATCGTATTCAGTTGAATTGTGCGGAGGAACCCACGTAAAGAGTACAGGGCAAATAAGAAGATTTAAAATTCGCTCTGAGAGCTCTGTAGCAGCTGGTGTCAGAAGGATTGAAGCCATTACCAATATTAAGGCTGATGAGTTTTATAAAGGACTGGAACAACAATTAAAAGACATCAGTACATTACTTGGCGAACCTAAAGATATAAAATCTGCCCTACAGAAACTTAGTTCTGAACGTTCTGAACTGCTAAAAAAGTTAGAGCAGTTTGAACTAGCTCAGGCCAATGAAGTAAAGCAGCAACTCCTCAATAAAATAGTGAGTGGCAGTAAATACAACTACATAATAGAACATGTTAACGGTTTGAGCGCCGATGCCATCAAAACGATTTGTTTTCAGCTAAGAAATGAAAGAGAAAAGCTTTTTGGTGTTTTACTAAGTAAGACGGAAGACAAGCCGATGATTACAGTTTTTGCTACAGATGATTTAATATCTGATATCAACTGCAGCCAGATTGTTCGCGATTTAGCCAAGCATATTCAGGGCGGAGGAGGCGGTCAGCCTTTCTTTGCAACTGCAGGAGGTAAACAAGCTGAAGGACTTGCGGCAGCAGAAGCTGCGGCCAGGGTACTTGTACAATAATTTACCTATTATTTCATTATTTCAGTCATACTCCATTATCTTTGATTGAAATTATGAAACTATATCTCCTCATAATATTTTTCACACTGAGCATTCAAGTGAATGCACAGAAAGCAAAGTTTAGCGTCAATCCAAGTCATGTTGCTTTCTATGGATACAACAATCCCATTCAGGTTGAACATCCTGGCAAGACCCGTTTGTATGCAATAGACACCAACTATTGCAAGACCTTTCAAAAAAATGCTCAGTTTTACATACGCCCAACCTATAAATTCGGCAATGATTCTTGTAAAATTGTGGCAAGAACGACTGACAAAAAAGTACTACATGTAGATACATTAACAGTATACGTCAAAACTTTTGAATCAGGAAAAGCCAGCATTGGCGAGGTGAACGGGTACATCAGTAAAGAAAAGCTAATGGAAGCAGACAGTATGGAACTTGTTACCCTATATCTGATTGCAGGATCGCCTTCATTTAGAATAGTAAAATATCGTATGTTGATTATCCCAAAAGTTGGGTGGTTGGAAGAAATTAGTATAGTTGGCAATAAAATACCAAAGGGTATAAAAACTAAGTTTAACAGTTTAAAACCCGGTGACATGTTGGTATTTGACGGTATCAGAGCTAAATCAGAAATCTTTGGAATCGAAAAACCCATTGCACCATTTGCCGTTACAATTTCTGCCAGAAATTATAATGCCTTAACAAGCAATTTCAGAATTGAAGGCTTTATAAAAAATAGTGATGGCAAAACACAAGCGTATATTTTTCCATTGAAGCTCGATGACAAACTACTAGAAAATGTAATCAAAGACAGCCTGTGGAAGTACTATCGTTATAACTACATAGAAGACACCTTTGAGCTTGAATCAGAGGAATTCTTCAAGAACGCACACACAGCATACCGCATCGTATATAACAGAGACAGCATTAATGGTTATTACAAACTCACCACCATACCCGAAGGGGGAGACAGTATTTATATGTTTGAGCAATATTATTTAAGCGGGCAATTGTATCAGAAAGGATTGGTGCTAACCAATACAGCTTATTCAGAATACCGGCATTTTAAATTCAGCAATGAAACCAGCAGGCGCGAGCTGCCTCTGCATAAACTGGCCCTGAGTCGGGTTCCAGAAGAATTCTATCCTACTGCCTACTGGCAAGTGTATTATCCGACGGGGGAGTTACAAATAAGTTTAGACTGGACTTTAAGGCAGGATACAAGTTACAATTCAGGTTGTAGTTTTAGCGATGCACCAATCGATCCAATCAACAAAAAATACTATTACCTATTACCTAAAAATGATGTTTTAATTTACAATAGAGAAGGGCAAATAACAGAACGACTGTTTCCAGAGGAATAACTAATGGTGGTAACCGGTACCTTTAATGATAGTAAAAGCACGGAAAATTTGCTCAGCCAGAATCACTCTTACCATCTGGTGATTGAAAGTCATGGCCGACAAACTGATGGCCTCTCCTCTCCTTTTCACAGACTCGGCAAGACCATAGGAACCACCGAT
>JBJTNS010000268.1:0-7376 GCA_046074245.1 Chitinophagaceae bacterium
CATAGAACGCTTACTCGGCTAGCATTTGAAAATCTGGTTAACCCTTTTCAGCCTTTTATAATTGGTCAGAAAAATGTGGCACCAAGAGCCGCCTTGCAATATGGTGTTCAACTAATCATGTACGGAGAAAATCAGGCAGAAGCACATAATAAATTTGATGAGAACCTCAGTCCGTTAATGGATATCTCACATTTTTGTAAGAAAGAAAATGAAGACTTATACTTCGGTGGCGTGCACATGAATGATTTAAAAAATCATGGCATTGAAGACAAAGATATGTTCCTGTATAAACCACTTGACGAAAATCAAATCAGACAGGCGGGTATCGAAGTGCATTTCTATAGCTTTTATAAAAACTGGTCGCCTCAAGAAAATTACTATTACGCTATGGAGCATTCTGGTTTTGCCTCTAACCCAGACGGCAGAAGTGAAGGTACCTATACTAAATTTGCCAGTTTGGATGATAAAATAGATGGTCAGCACTATTATACTATGTTCATTAAATTCGGTCAGGGCAGAGCTATGAACGATGTGAACAGAGATATCAGAGATGGCTTTATTTCAAGAGAAGAAGGTATCGAATTAATTAATAAATACGATGGTGAATTTCCAAAAAAATACTTCCAGGAGGTTCTGGACTACATGGGTATCTCTGAAGAGAGATACTGGGAGGTGATAAATAATGCACGGTCTCCTCACCTTTGGGATAATGTAAATGGTGAGTGGGTCCTGAAACATAAAGTTCATTAATCAGTCAGATATTAGCCGGTAGGTATGAAAAGAGTAATTGCAAGGCTTGATATTAAGGGTCACCGGCTCATTAAAGGCATTCATTTAGAGGGATGGAGATTCTTACCAGATCATCCCAATAACTATTGCTTTAAATATTATGAGCAGGGTGTAGATGAAATTATTTATGTAGATGCTGTTGCAAGCTTATATGACAGAGATTCGCTCAAGGAAATTATTAAGAAAACTACAGACAATGTCTTTGTTCCCCTAACAGTGGGAGGTGGAATACGTTCTGTAGAAAACGCATTTGACATTTTAAGAAGTGGTGCTGATAAAGTTGCAATTTGTTCTCAGGCAGTGAAAACACCTCAGATCATCTCTGAAGTTGCAAATAAATTTGGTAATCAATGTATGGTTTTATCCATACAGGCAAAGAAAAACATAAATGGTTCTTATTCTGTCTGGTATGATGTTGCAAGGGAAAAGACGGAAATAGATGTAGTAGAATGGGCGCAGAAGGGTGAGGAATTAGGTGCTGGCGAGATACTCTTAACGTCTATAGATCATGAAGGTCTGGAAAAGGGAATGGACAAAGAATTAATTGAACTCGTCTCGAAATCGGTTTCTATTCCAGTAATCGCAAGTGGTGGTTTCGGAAAGCCAGATGACTTTGTTGAAGCAATACAAAGTGGTGCTGATGCTGTTGCAATAGCAAAATCATTACACTACGACAGAACCACAGTTAATGACATTAAACAAGCTGCCAGAAGTGCAGGAATCAGAGTAAGATAATGAGTAAAAAAGTTTCGATTATTGACTACGGAATGAGCAATCTGCTAAGTATTAGCAGAGCTTTTGAGCATGTTGGTGCTGAACTCATCATTGTAGATACTCCTGAAGGAATTGAGAAGGCAGACTATCTGGTTTTACCAGGTGTGGGCGCCTTTCCGGATGGTATGGCAGAACTCAATAAAAGACAGCTGACCGAAAGCATCAGAAGTTTTGCTAAAAATGGAAAACCCTTACTTGGAGTTTGTCTGGGAATGCAGATGTTACTTGGTAAAGGCAATGAACATATGCCTACTGAAGGGTTAAACATTATAGAAGGAGAAGTATTACCACTTCCTAAAGAAATGCCTGGTTTTAAAGTTCCTAATATCAACTGGCATAGTATATATCAACCTGAAGAGGGCAGATGGAAGAATTCTCTTCTGGAAAGCACCGCTGAAGAAACATGTTTTTACTTTGTTCATTCATATTTTGCTAAACCTGATAAAGAAAATAATATTTTAGCTTTAAGCCGTTTTGGTTCTCTAAATTTTGCGGCAGCAGTTATTAAAGATAATGTAGTAGGCACACAGTTTCATCCGGAAAAAAGTGGTGTCGATGGACTTGAATTATTGCGACAGTTTATAAAATTATAAAATTGAAAATACTTTGCATTATACCTGCCCGTGGAGGGTCAAAAGGAATTCCAAAGAAAAACATCATAGATGTTAGTGGTAAACCCTTGATTGCATATACCATTGGTCCGGCTATAGATGTAATGAAAAAAGGTTTTATCGATAAAGTAATTGTATCAACAGATTCTCAGGAAATTGCTGATATTTCTTCACAGTACGGTGCCGAAGTGCCTTTTTTAAGACCTGAATCGATATCAGGTGATAAAGCAAAATCAGTTGAGTTTATGTCTCATGCTTTAGAGTTTTACGAGAAAATGGGTATCAATTATGATGCTGTATTGCTCCTGCAACCTACTTCTCCTTTGCGTGATTCGAATGATTTAATAAAGGCTATAGATATGTATAAATCTGCAGAAAATGATAGCCTGATTTCTGCCTATGAGGAAGAGTATATTAATGACTTAGTGATTTATAAACTAAGCAGCGATGGTAAAACTTCTATTCCGGTCAGTCCGCTTCATAATAAAGGCGTTCGTCGCCAGGATCACGGATCAACATATGTAAGAAATGGTTGTATCTATTTATCATCATCTGAACTTATTAAAAGAGGTTTTGTTATTGGTGAAACTCCTTTGATGTATGTGATGGATAAGAATAAATCTGTTAATGTGGATACATTGGAGGACCTTGAATTGCTGAGAAAATTGCTATGAAAATAGGTATTTTAGAACCATCTGATTTTTCAGAAATTGCTCTGAATAGATTGCGGCAGGCTGGTAAAGTAGAACTTTTCGATGGCAAGGATTTATCAAAGTTTTTGATAGATAAAACTGTACTATTTGTACGACTGAATATTCATATTAATGCTGATTTACTCTCTGGTGCCAAAAAACTAAAGTACATCTGTTCTCCAACAACCGGACTAAATCATATAGACACAGAATATTGCCATAAAAATGGTATTTCAATCATTTCATTAAAAGGGGAAACAAAGTTTTTAAGCACAATAAGAGCAACACCCGAACATACATTAGGATTAATTTTAGCTTTAAGAAGAAATTATTCAAAAGCTTTTCTCTCAGTTAATAATTCTCAATGGAACAGAGAGCCTCACAAAGGGTTTGAAATTTATCAAAGTAAAATTGGGATAATTGGATATGGAAGAGTTGGAAAAATTCTATCAAAATTTCTGGGGGCTATGGGAGCAAGTGTATCAGTATATGATATCAAAGCCATTAAACCACCTCAATCTATAAAGGTATTTAATTCTGTGCAGAAATTAATTAAGTGGGCAGACACGATTGTTTTATGTGCAAATTACGACCCCAATACCGGAATTATACTTGGTGAAAAACAGTTTATGGAAATGGAGGGAAAATACTTCATAAATACTGCCAGGGCAGAATTAACAGATGAAAAGGTATTGGTTAAACTTGCACTTAACAACCATTTTAAAGGATTAGGTGTAGATGTTATAACTGAAGAACAATCTTCGCAGAAAAATTTACAAACCTTGTAAAATGCTGCAATAAAATTTAATATAATTGTAACTCCGCATATAGGTGGTGCTACTTTTACTTCGATGTGCAGAACTGAAGAATTCATAACAGACAAACTACTTTCCTGAAGTGATTAGAAACAAAGTATTTGCAACAGATGTTTTTGATGAGTCTGATCTCGGTATAATCAGAGAAAAAGGTATTAAAACAGTTGTTTGTAATGAAAACAGGGTTAAAAGATTGCCCGAAGATATTCAGCTTTTTAATGCCGAGATATACAGAATTGAGGGCACCTGGAAAGCCTATGAATTTAATAACTCAGTTATAGATAAACTTTGGAAATCCTACAGAAATAAATTTATAATAAAGTCGATTGATATAAGGCCTCTTGCTTCAAAATGGATTTACTGGACGAATTTTAGAATTGGTGCTTTGTATGCTTGTATCAGCAAACATTTTCCTGAAGCAGACATTACCTGGAAGCAATCCTTTGAAGCTAAAAGTAAATTGAAAGAAGTAGTTAAATATATTAAAATATTTATTGATAATACCTTTCAAGCCTTACGATCAAAGAAAAATGAAATTAGTCTGGATGTTATAGGTAATCCAGGAATTGGTATACTGGTCAATAATGAATTCGAGATAATTCAATATAAGTATATATTAGACTATCTTAAAGATGAGACTATTATTATATTTCATTATGGTAATATTGATTTGCAGCAAGAATGTTTAAACCAGACTAATATACAGTTGATAGATTTATCCAAAGTGTCCTATCATGCACCTCAGTCATTTTTATGGCCTTTTTCTCTAAATAAAACAGCTTTATGGATGTCAAATATTCTCTATCAGAACTGGCATTCAATAAGTTCGGAAATAGCCAGATACGAAATTATTAAAACTACAGGGATAAAGAAAATCCTTATCAATGTAGGTGAAAATATTCCATTAAGGAATTTAATGAAACCTGTATTTGGCGATGGGGTGCAGGTTATAAATACAATGAACGGCTTGAAGTCTGGTGAAGCCCATGATGCTGATATTAATTTTGATAAATGGCTGGTGTGGGACAACGAAATGAAAGAGTTGTTAGTTAGAGATTGTCACATTCATCCTAATTCACTGATTGTTACAGGTCATCTCTCCGAAGATCATATCAGGCATCATCAATTTGAGAACATCATGGGACTCGATCTCAGCCTTCTCAAAGATAAAAAGATAATATCTGTTTTTTCTGTAAGAGGTAACAGAAAAGAAAAAGTAGATGCATTTCATTTGTTATATGATATGCTAAAAGAACATGATGACTGGTACATTATTGTTAAACCGCATCCTCTTGAGAAAAAGTCAGACTATATACTTCCAGAACTTAAGCACTCAAATGTTATTTTTGTAGATGAGAAATGGAAGAACTCTAAAACTGCTTTATATGATTTGTTACATATATCAGATTTGAGTTTGGTTTTCGGGTCTACTGTGGCATTAGAATGTAGCTGGATTAAGACGCCATGCGTAACATTTGAATACAAATCAGTGTCATTTATCCATATTGTCAATAACGAATATATTAAACATTTAAATTCTATTGAGCTTTTGAAAAGACAACTTAGTGATTTAAAAAAATGTGAAAAGTCATTAGATTTATTCAACTCAACCAGCGTTTCAAATACCATCGCCACAATACTAAAAAACTAATACTATGTTAATTGCAAAAAATCTAATCTCGAAAAAGGACTACGATATAGCTAAACAAAGAGGAATTAAAAAGTTTCTATTTAATGAAATAGATTTTATTCCCCCAGTAGCTAATGATGAACAATTTGTCAATTGCACCAAATATAGAGTTGAAAGTACCTGGTATACCTGGAAAGAGAATGACCGAATCATTGAAGATTTTAAACTAAAGTGCCCCGAATTATTTGAATTAAATGGGTATGATCTCACATTGTCAGTAAAAAAAGCAATGTACTGGTCGAATTTCAAAACAGGTTTTTTATGGTATGCACTTAATGAAGAATTTCAGGATCAGACAAATCCAATCATTGACCCTATGCATAGTGTTAATCCACTGGCTGTAAAATTGCGATATTTCAGAACCAGATTCAAAGGGGGTCTCAAGCAAAATGAATTTTCTCAGGAACCACGTCTGTATGAAAATAAAGTTATTCATGTTAAAAATAATTTCCAGTTAGGATTATATCAGAATATCCTTAATGAAATATACGAACAAAGAGATTTTGAAGTGTTTGTTAGTCCTTCTGTTGACAAACAAATGCTCAATCTTTTTACTTTTAAAAAGTTTAAATCATTAAGTAATATAAATGAGAATTTTCGTTTCCCGAAAATTAGTTTTAAAGGCTTTAATCATTCGGATTGGTTTGTTTTAAATTGTATTTTGTTGCATTGGACAGAAATAAATGAGAGTTATAACATTGCTTTCAATCTGTTAACAGCAAATCCCAAGGTTTTACTTTTAAATGAAGCTGAAAACGGAATTTATGGTGCTCTGATTTCAGAGGTTATGAATAAGAACGGAGTTAAAGTTTTTAATACCATGAATGGAATTAAATCGGGAGAATCTCAGGATGCATTTATCAATTTTGACAAATGGTTTATCTGGGATCATCAAATGAAAAACCTTCTGGTTCAAAAATGTAATCTTTCAGAGGATAAATTGATTGTCAGCGGCCACCTCATAGAAGATGTTATTAGAAATTACAAGTATCAGAACTCTCTTAAACTGGATTTAAATAAGCTTAAAGACAAAAAGGTTATATCTTTATTTTCGGTAAGGGGAAAGCGCTATGTTAAACTTGAGACACTCAATTATCTATATGATCTGCTAAAGAGGGATAGCTCATATTTCCTGATGATCAGGCCCCATCCTTCTGAAAAACCTGAGGATTATGTTTTGCCGGAATTCCCGATTGATAATTATTATTTTGTAGAATATTCTGCTGGAAATTTAAACGATACTCTGCATGACCAGTTGTTTTTGTCTGATCTCTCAATTGTTTTTGGTTCTACTGTAGCATTAGACTCAAAATGGATGAATGTACCTTGTATTACTTACGAAAGAAGGGAAGAATCTCTTGTTTATTGCGTGGATAATGATTGGATCTATCATGTAAAAAGTATTGATGAATTACGAAGTAAAATGGATGCTCTTTTAACCAACAAGAAAGACAATACAATTAATTCCAATAAGAGTGTATCAGGATTTATAATCAACGAATTAAATAAGGCCTTCAATGAAGTACTTTAAACATAAGTATCCGCAGAATGTATGGGCTAATCAGATAGCAAAGGAGATAATACCTTTGCTAAAAGAAGTGTCTGATAATTCTGTAATTGTTGACGCACCTTGTGGAAATGGCATCATTGCCTCACTTGTAAATCAAGCAGTTCCAGACAGAAGATTTTTAGCTCTGGATATAAATCCAGATTTATTATTATCACCTTATGCAATGAAGGAAGATCAATCTCCTGATTTTAAAATTCATGATATCTTTAGTCAATTAGCGGATGGAGAAGATAATATTTGGTTGTTTATTAATTCAATGTATTGTTTATCAGACATTGAAAGATTATTTGATATTCAGAAGCCAAGTTTCAAGTTCATTGTAGCAGTATTCCCTGATATTGAGACAGATAATTATAAGTACTTTCTTTCTGTAAATCCCGAATTTAAGAATCCAAGCGCAATGAACCTAGAAAATACAGTTAATTTTATGCAGCA
>JBJTNS010000269.1:0-4179 GCA_046074245.1 Chitinophagaceae bacterium
GAGATAATGCTGATGAGCTGAATCAAGATAGAAAGTCTGAGCTGACAGATTATGCCAGTTAAAAAGCACCAAAAAAACCAGTAACAATTGTCGCATAAGAGCACGTAAAGATACTATTTATTATTACAAAATTAAGACTATAACGAGGTGTATGACAGTGTTATTATACTTCACTATAATTTGAATTAATCAAGCGCCTAAACTCTACTAAAAATGCTAACTACTCTAAAATTGCGACTATCAAATTTAGAGTTGCAATAATTTGAATTTGTTTTAAATCAAACAGAATTACTCTCCAGCAAATGCATCTTGATTTAATAAGGCCAATTGCTTATCAATCTTCAGCAACTGATTCGTTTTCTTGCGAAGCGCTGTAAACAATCTGCCCATCAGCAAACTGAATAAAGCGGGAACAATGGATACAATCAGCAGGGTATATTTTAATCGTTCGAAGAAATGAGGTTTGGTGAACTCGTTGTCGTGGAAGAATTTTTCGATATTAGAGGTGAAATCAAAAATCGCCAGAATCTCAGTCATTTTACTGTAATACCACATGCATATCACAACAAGAATTACACTGATCGCGTAACAACTAATTTCTGCCATTACCAGTAATGGTCGGGTTACATAACGTGTAGTAGTTCCGGCAGATATAGAACGACGAATGTCGGCAATTGTGCTTGGGTTTGTATCAGTCATATTAAAATTTTAAAACTTGTCTGGCAAATATAGTGTATGATGTAGATGATGTCTAAGATTAATTTGATTGATCTGATTGAAAGGCAAGTAACACCTCACAAAGTCGCTCAATATCTTCAATGTTCTGATCGAGATGAAAGACAAAACGAATTAAATGAGAGCCCATGCTGCTTACTTTAAATCCTTTTGATTCTAGATAGTTCATGAACACTGATGGTGAGATGTGTGAGACCAGTTCAAAAATTACGATATTGGTTTCTACGGGCAATATCCGAACCACCCAATCTCTATCCTGTAAAACGTCTGCAATCATCTTCGCTTTCAGGTGATCTTCAGTCAATCGCTCAATATTGTTTTTCAGCGCAAACAGTCCTGCTGAGGCTAAGATACCCGCCTGTCGCATGCCTCCACCCATTACTTTTCTTAATCGTCGTGCTTTATAAATATGCTGCTTACTTCCCAGCAATAAAGAGCCTACCGGGGCGCCTAAACCTTTACTCAGACAAATTGAAATGGTATCAAAGAGCTGACCATATTGTTTCGGATCCTCATTTTTGGCGACAAGGGCATTGAACAATCTGGCACCGTCCAGGTGAAATGCTAAGTTATGTTTTTGACATACTGCTCTGATGGCTTTTAGTTCATCAAAATTCCAGCAAGCGCCTCCCCCTTTATTCACGGTATTTTCAACACAAACCAGTTTAGTTGAAGGAAAATGCACATTGTCGTCGTTGATATTTCTAAGAACATCTTCTGCGGTAAACATCCCTCTTTCGCTATTGATAAGTCGCACCGAAGCCCCACTATTAAAGGCAATACCACCACCTTCATACAGGTATACATGCGCCAGCGCATCACAGATTACCTCATCACCAGGCTGAGTATGCAGTTTAATTCCGATTTGATTGGTTTGAGTGCCGCTACTACAAAAAAGAGCCTCCTCCATTCCAAACATTTCTGCGGCATAGGTTTGCAAAGCGTTAACGCTTGGATCTTCATTAAAGACATCATCCCCAAGCGGCGCTTCAAACATCGCCTGACGCATTTCTGGGGTTGGTTGTGTAACAGTATCGCTTCTTAGATCGATCAATTTCATGTAGCGAATATAGGGAAAAGGTTCAAGGGCGTTGACGCAAAATGATGTTTGGTGTATGTCAGGCACTGCTGGCATATTTCCCGGTGCCGCTGGGACCGGTCTACCTTAAATCCATTTTCTTTCAATTATAATTATCCAGCACCGCCGGTGCGATAAGCTTATCATATATTCAAAATAGCATACCAAAAAAAACATCAGAGAATACAAAACATCTTACATCAGCGACGCCGTAATATTTCAGTTTGAAAGATATTGAATTCAGGTAAGCGTCGGGCTCGCAGCCCAGGGTTTATTAAAACTTGACTATTAGACTAAGGGTCGTTGTTGTATCTCCAAAAACACAGGCAATCTATTATCAACCAAAATACTATCTTTGAATCTTCTTATGAAACACGTACTGACAAAAATTACTTTGATGGCGCTATTGTGCGTAACAAATTTGCAGGCTCAAGATCTGGATGGCAAATGGTCGGGGATAATGAGAATACAGAATACAAAACTGACAATCGTATTTAACGTTCGCGACACCAATACTGGCTATAGCGCCACTATGGACAGTCCCGACCAAGGTGCCTATGGCATTCCGGTGACCCATACAAAATTTCTGAATCCTTACGTCGTATTCTTTATTCAATCGGCTAATATTGTTTATAAAGGTGATCTTTCCGGCGATAGTATTGTAGGTACATTTAAACAAACTGGTATTGAATTGCCCTTAACGCTTCATAGATTGCCTAGTGAATTTAAATTTGAAGACACTCGTCCGCAAGTACCTGATCTAAGTGATCCTGAAAAACTGCCCTACACCCAGGAAGAAGTTACTTTCAATAATAATTCAGCCAATGTGCAATTATCAGGCACTTTAACGATTCCAAAAAAAGGCAGTAATTTCCCGGCAGTTATCCTTATTTCTGGCAGTGGTCCACAAGACAGGAATGAAGAATTAATGGGACATAAACCCTTTATGGTAATAGCTGATTATTTCTCCAGAAATGGTATTGCTGTTTTGAGATATGATGATAGAGGTTTTGGCACTTCAACTGGCGAATTCAGCACTGCTACTACGGCCGACTTCGCCACAGACGCTGCAGCGGCAGTTCAATATCTAAAAACCAGACATTCCATCAATCCATACAAAATTGGTCTTGCCGGACATAGCGAGGGCGGCATCATTGCTCCTATGGTGGCAGTTGACAACAAAGATGTTGCTTTTATTATTTTAATGGCTGGCACTGGCATTAAAGGTGATAGTATTTTAAAGATGCAAATGCGAAGCTTTTCTAAAGAACAAGGCACAGCTGACGAAGAAATGAAAGTGATTGAATCTATTAATCATAAATTATTTGAACTATTGCCAACTGCAAAAGATAGTGCACAACTCATCGCAGCCTTAAAACAACATGTCAAAGACTTTACAGCAGCTCATCCAGAGATCAAAATCAAAAAAGAAAAGGTCAATCCATTTATTAGTTTAATCGTAGAACAAATGAGTAATCCATGGATGCGATATTTTGTCACTTACGATCCGGCTCCAGCATTAAAAAAGGTGAAATGTCCGGTTTTAGCGATAAACGGAGACAAAGATGTGCAAGTACCATCGGCCATCAACTTAAACGCCATTGGCAATGCCTTAAATGAAGGTGGCAACAAGCATTATACTTTAAAAGAATTTGCAGGCAAGAACCATTTATTTCAATCCTGCACAACTGGTTCTATCAGTGAATACCACGAAATCAAAGAAACTTTCTCTCCTGAAGTGATGGCGTTTATGCTTGATTGGATACTTAAGGAGAGCGGGAGATGAGAATGAGAGCGAGAATGAGAGCGAGAGCGGGAGGTGACTGTGTTCTCCGAAGCCTATCGCAGTCCGCGTACCGTCTCAGCTTTTCTTATTCACCTTAGCTAAAGAGGAGGTGATAGCGGAGGAGAAGAGCGAGAATGAGAATGAGAATGAGAGCGGGAGTTTAAACAGGGTTGGGATGGATATTGTTATAGGCAACCGTATAAACGTCGGACCCACGGTCCACGTTATATAAGAGTAAAAATTTGACTGTGTTCGCCGGAACGAGGGTGTAGGAGAAATATGAGGATGAAGCATAAAAAAAACCGCCTTAACAGCGGTTTTTTAGTAGTCCGTAGGGGAGTCGAACCCCTCTTGCCAGGATGAAAACCTGAAGTCCTAACCGATAGACGAACGGACCATTTTCCTTCCCTCCACAGTGTTCTGTTTTGGGAGTGCAAAAATAATAAAAAAATTTAAATTGCAAATACTAATTTTAAAAAAAATAAAATTTACCTTTGCCACCCTATTTATAACCAATAAAAATCATGATACGCGTAGCAATTAATGGATTTGGCCGCATTGGCCGTATGGCTTTCAGAGT
>JBJTNS010000270.1:0-8698 GCA_046074245.1 Chitinophagaceae bacterium
GTACTTTCTTTCTGTAAATCCCGAATTTGAGAATCCAAGCGCAATGAATCTCGAAAATACAGTTAATTTTATGCAACAACATGGATTTAATGTGATTAAAAGAATTGGAAATACCAAAATCAAATTTCATATTTGGAACCATAAGTTTATTTTTAAACGAATGCCAAACACCCTAAGGAATATCCTGTATACCTGCATTGATAAATTATTGTTTTTTAAATCACCACAGTATTCTCTGATGATATTTAAAAGGTATGAATAAAATAATACTCTCTTTTGACTATGAGATTTATTTTGATGGAGGCAATAACTACAATGCCCTCCTAGAAAATTCCAGTAGAATACTTCAGATCGCAAGAAATAAAAATGTAAAACTGGTGTTTTTTATTGATGTTTTATATCTGGTAAAATTAGAAGAAAACGGCCTTCACAATGCTTATGAGTTAATTTCGGGTCAAGTCAGGGAGATGGCAGCTGCTGGTCATGAATTACAGTTTCATTTTCACCCTCACTGGATCAATGCTAAGTATCATTCAAATACTAATAACTGGGAATTTGATAAAACCGAATATTCCTTTTCCGACATTCAAAACAAGTATGGAAAAGATGTAGCACGCGAGAATTTCAATCTGGCTTATAAAAAGTTTAAGGATTATTTTGGAAAAGTATCTGCAGCATACAGATCTGGTGGTCTGTCAATCAATCAGAACCAGAGAGAATTAATTGACCTATTGCTTGAAAACAACTTTAAGTACGACTCAAGTGTGATGCCTGGCTTGAAGATTACAGGCAATTACCTGAATATTGATCATACAAGTTACCCAAAAAAAAATACCTGGAAAATTGATTCAGAAAAAGGTTTTTTTACTGAAAGTACCTCCCGGGCAGAGTATCTTACTGAGGTACCTGTAATGTCTGTAGAGAACAATAAAATTAATATTTTTAAAAGGGCCTATACCAGCCTTTTTTATCGCTTGTATAGTGTTGCGGGTTCAAAGGCTGGTAATGAATCCGGAAAACCTTTTGATTTAGAAATAAAAGAAACTATCTATCCAACAAGCATTACTTTTGATAAATCAACTTTCGCTGACATACTCTTGCTTAAACACTTTACAGATGAATATTTCGATTTGAATAATTCACTCATGTGTATACTTTCTCATCCCAAAAGTTACCTGGATCAATCATACAAGGTTTTTGAGAAATACCTGGAATGGATTAAAAGAAAGTCTAATTTCGCGGTGGTTGGATTTGAAGATTTAAATTGAGTACTAAAGTTTTATTTGTCGCATTTCAATTCCCGCCAATGGGTGGTCCGGGTGTTCAAAGAAGTACCAGGTTTGTCAGTCATCTGAGTGCTTTTGGTTACGAGCCTGTTGTGCTGACGATTCATGAGAAAGATATTGAAAAAATGGGATCAAGTAAAGATCCATCTTTACTGAAATTTATTCCTGCTACTACACAAGTTCATCGGGTTAGTTCTGGCATACCTTTTAATCTTACTTCCATACTTCAAAGACTTAAGTTATATAGATTGTTCTGGTTTATATTTTATCCACTTTTATGGGAACGCCCGGCAATGTGGCCATTTAAAACATATAAAGATGCAGAGCATTTAATTAAAAAGCAGAACATTAAAATAGTCTATACGTCTTCTGGTCCATTTTCCAGTCTCATTTTGGGAAGGATGTTAAAAAACAGATTAGGGATAAAATGGGTTGCAGATATGCGCGATCCTTACACAGATGCTTATGCATGGTCGTATCCCTCAAAGTTCCACTGGTTGCTTTCAAGATTTGTTGAAAAGAAGCTTCTGAATGCCTGTGATGAACTTATTGTAAATACGCCAGAAGTTAAAAAGTTATATTTAAGCAGAGGCATAAAAAGCGATACATCAATAACCGTCATCACTAATGGATTCTAAAGCAATTACAATAGCCTATTCGGGTAGTCTTGACGCCTATGTGCCAAAAAAAAACAGAAATTTTTTAGACCGTATTCTGCAATGGATATGGACTTACAAACATGATACAGTTGATTCTTCAACACGGTCTGCTTATTATCTGATTAAGGCTGTTAAAATTCTGAAAGAAAAACATGGTATTGCTAATGACCAGATCCGTTTTGATTTCTGGGGTAAAATCCATCCTGTTAATCAACAACAGGCGGTAAGCGAAGGTGTGGCAGAGTATTTTCATATAGATGCTTATATTGATAAAGATAAATCACTTGATAAACTGAACAAAGCCGATGTTTTATTTTTACCTTTAGAAATGTCAAATACCCCTGGAATAGGCACACTTTTTATACCTGGTAAGTTGTTTGAGTATCTAAATACAGGAAAACCCATACTTGCATTATGTGAGAATTCTGATTGTAAAACAATTCTGGAGGCTTCAGGACTTGGAATATGCGTGAACCCTGATCAAGCTGAACAAATTGCAGATATATTGTTGAAAATCATCAGTGATTTAACCTTTCTGCAGGCGTTTAAACCTGATCGGAATTATATCTCCCAATTTTCTTTTTTCAACAAAACAGCTGAGTTAAGCGAGGTCTTTAATAAACTTAACGTCAAATGAAATTGACATATTGAAATGGAGTGTGGATAGCATCTCGGTTGATATGGCTAAATTTGAATCGAATTGTAGTGGTCATTATCACAAGATTCAAGAAGAATAAAAAATGAAAAAAATCCTAGGAATATCAGCCTTCTATCACGATTCGGCAGCTTCAATAACAGTTGGAGGAAGAGTAGTGGCAGCTGCGCAGGAAGAGCGTTTTACAAGAGATAAGCATACCCCTGACTTTCCCAAAAATGCAGTTGAATATTGTTTACAGGAAGCAGGACTTACTTTGAATGAGTTAGATGCTGTCGTATTTTATGATAAACCTTTTCTGAAATTTGAGCGATTGCTTGAAACCTATTACGCATTTGCACCTAAAGGTTTTTTGTCTTTTATAAAGGCCATACCTGTTTGGCTTAACGAAAAGATATTTCTTAAAAAACTTATCATCGATAATTTGAAAGAAATTCAGAGTTTTGATAAAAGAAAAGTTAAAATCCTGTTTCCTGAACATCATTTGTCTCATGCTGCAAGTGCTTTTTATGTTTCACCGTTTAAATCTTCTGCAATCCTTACTATTGATGGTGTTGGCGAATGGAGCACTGCTTCGATTGCCTATGGCGAAGAAGGAAAAATTAAGTTATTGAAAGAATTAGATTTTCCTCATTCTGTCGGATTGTTATATTCTGCATTTACTTATTTCCTCGGATTTACTGTTAATTCTGGAGAATATAAGTTAATGGGATTAGCCCCCTACGGCGATCCGGATGCTGAGCAAACAAAACAGTTTATTGAGTTAATCAAAAAGCATCTTGTTGATATTAAAGAAGATGGTTCTATCTGGTTAAACCAGAAGTATTTTAACTATGCGACAGGTTTAAGAATGGTGCATGATTCAAAATGGGAGGCAATTTTCGGTTTCCCAAGAAGAGATGATGAAAATGATCTGAAACAGCACCATTGTAATCTGGCTATTGCTATTCAAAAAGTAACAGAGGAAATTGTCATTAAAATGGCAAAAGAAGCTAAAAGAATAACCAATAGTGATTATCTCTGTATGGCCGGTGGTGTAGCTTTGAACTGTGTTGCCAATGGCAAACTATTGAGAGAAAAAATATTTAAAGACATTTATATCCAGCCAGCTGCCGGCGATGCAGGTGGTGCTTTGGGTGCGGCATTAGCTGCCTCTTGCATGTACTTTGATGAGCCAAGAGTATACAACTCAGATAATGCAAAATTTGATACTATGTCTGGCTCTTATCTCGGTCCGGAGTATTCTGATAAAGAAATTGAACAGATGTGTAGGCTGGTTAAAGCTGTGTACACAAAATATTCTGACAATCAGAAAATGTCAGATTATGTGGCTTCAAGATTAGCAGAAGGAGCTGTTGTAGGATGGTTTCAGGGTCGTATGGAATTCGGTCCAAGAGCCCTCGGAAACAGAAGCATTTTAGGAGATGCCAGAAATCCGGAAATGCAGAAAAAACTAAATTTAAAAATCAAATACCGTGAAGGCTTCAGACCCTTTGCTCCATCTGTACTGGCTGAAGATGTCCAAGACTATTTTGATCTGGATAGCGATTCTCCTTACATGTTAATCGTTTCTCCAGTGAAAGAAAGTCGTAGAAAAAATCTGCCGGAAAATTTCCATTCAATGGATTTGTGGGATAAATTATACTACGAAAGAAGTGATGTGCAGTCTATTACTCATCTAGATTTTTCAGCAAGAATCCAGTCTGTACACCAGGAAACTAATCCTCGTTACTGGAATTTAATACATGCATTTAAAAAACAGACAGGATATGCACTGGTGGTTAATACCAGCTTCAACGTGAGAGGCGAGCCTATTGTCTGTACACCACATGATGCGTTCAGATGCTTTATGAGTACTGAAATGGATTGTTTAGTGATTAATGATTACGTGTTCGAAAAGACAAAACAACTCGACTGGGAAAACAAAGAAAAATGGATGGTACAGTTTAAAAAAGACTAATATGTGGTTTAAAAAACTTCTTACTATTTTTATAGGTATTATTATTTCTGTAGCACTTTGCGAAGTTGTACTTAGAATCTATAATCCATTTCAATCAAGAGTCAGAGGAAATGAAATTATCCTCAAAAGTAATTATAAGCGAAAAGTTGAGGTTGAGCCAGCCATTAAAGGCTTAGATGCGAAAGTTTTTTATTCTACCAACTCGCTTGGTTTCCGCGGACCAGAACCCCCTGAAAACTGGAACGAAAAGACAACTATTATAACAGTCGGAGGAAGTACCACTGAATGTTCTTTATTGTCTGATGATTCTACATGGACTGCGCATCTGTTCAAAAATCTTCATGGTACAGACCCATCTGTCTGGATGAATAATGCCGGCCTTGATGGCTGCTCCAGCTATGGTCATATCATTCTGATGAGAGATTATATTGTTAAACTCAAGCCTGATTACGCCCTGTTTCTGGTTGGAATCAATGATGTAGTTAAAATGTCATTTCAAAATGAAGATGGTTTCCTAATTCACAGAAAGGAATCATATTGGCGTACTTTGCTAAAGAAGTCGGAGTTGTTTACTACCATCTCTAATCTGATGGAAGCCATGAAATCTCAGAAAGCCAATGTGGCTCATGGTAATGACCCGTATGATTATAAAAATAATGAACTAAATAAAGGTGACTCTGTGTATCAAAAGGGTATTCAGCAACAATTAACTAAAATGGTGCCCGCCTACATAGACCGAATCTCTCAAATTGTTGAACTTTGTCGTAAATCAGACATAAAACCTGTATTTGTTACTCAGCCTAAATTTGATGATACTGCCAGTTTTTCATGGAAGGTCATGCAACAATACAATGAAGCCCTTATCAACTATTGTAAGAAGGAATCAATTCCATGTATTGACCTGGGTACCCTTATGCCAAGGGATGAAAAATATTATTACGATCAGATTCATTTTACCAATAGAGGGGCCGCTAAAATCGGTGATATTTTATATCCTGAAATGCTTAACATAATTAAACAATCAAAAAATAAATAATGGAATTTTTAAAAGACTTATGGCAATTTATGAAGCAGAGAAAGAAGTTCTGGCTTATTCCAATCATAGTAGTGCTGTTATTACTCGGAATCTTACTTGTGGTGGGCGGTTCTAGCGCCATCGCTCCATTCATCTATACCTTATTCTAAATTATGCAGAAAATGAAAAGCAATCCAGCTAAAACAGCTCTGACAATTTCAATGGGCTTTTTGCTGATTTTTTGGTTCACAAAGCTGCAATGGGCCTTAATAGTTGCTCTGATTGTTGGAATTACTGCCGTGTTCTCTGAAACACTTAGTAAATATATCGAGAAAGTATGGATGAAGTTAGCCTATATCCTTAGTTTAATAGTGCCTAATATAGTGTTAGGAGTGGTGTTTTTCGTGTTTTTATTGCCTTTGTCCCTTCTCTCTAAAGTATTTAGAAAAGAAGATGCATTAAAACTTAAAAACAAGTTTGATTCCGTTTATAGCGAAAAAAACAAGGAATATGACAAGGCTCATTTCGAGAACATGTGGTAAAACCTCGTAAACTGATAGTCGTCAACTTTAATTAAACCCCTTTATATAGTTTTGCAAGTAGAAAAAAACACTGGTATGCAACACATCTTAGAAAGTCATCCGTATATTCAGGAAGTTCTCTCTTTAGAAAAACAATATACTGATAGAAAAACCTTTCATCAAAAAGCCGAGCATTTACTTGCTAAAATGGGTGCAGATGACGATTTTCTTAAATTAGTACTCAAACGCAATTTCGAAGACAAAGGTTTTCTTGAGCAAAAATGGAGCCTTTACAATATTCCTTTTCTGTATATCTATGAAACTGCTGATTTCTATCTAAAAATTCACTTCTTTCCAAGCATGAAGCAGTTTGTACCCGGAACTGCAGCACACTGCATTCATCATCATAACAATTACATTCTAACAACTGCTGCTATTTTTGGTTCTGGTTATGAAACGCTCTTGTTTGACAAGGACGTAAAAATTGATCCTAAAACCCTGGATGCAAGGATGAAAATTTCCAAACATTTCACTCAGCAGGAATTTCCTATTCACTGTATCGATGCCTGGGAACCACACCTGGTATTTAATCCGGAGAAGTTCTCTGCCACTTTACAATTATGGACCCCAGATCAAAAAAGAGTCACCGATAATCTAAGAGTTAATCCAGTTTTAAAAGCCATCAAAAACCCACTTAGAAAACTAATCTATTTATTTGGGATGGAGAAACAATTTGGTATAGCCTCTCAAAAAACCTACCAATGGTATCCGGTAAATGATCATTTTAAGGCTATAGAGGAAAATGAATATTTTGAACCTACCAGAACAGCTGTCGGACCAGAAGTCAACAAATATAGTTTTCAAACTATAAGCTATTTTATTCAGCAAAGGCAGTTGATTGATAAAGAATTTTTGAACCAGGTGCTCGCCAATGCTGCAACACCTGAATATTATAAGCCTTTTCTCACCGATTTGATACAGGGCAAACCAATTGAAGAAACCTTTTGTAAAGAAGCGATAAATATTCCGCAAAAAACATATATGTTAGCGGATGTATTTGCCGCCTCTAAATAATGGGAATAATTCTATTTGTAATTGCTTTTGTATTACTAAGCTTTATCTATTCAAAGTTTAATTTTGAATCATTTGAAGTCTTTCTTTTTAGTTTACTCACTCAATTAGTTTTAATTCTTTTCCTGACGGAATTCTTAAGTGCTTTTTCACTTATTTATAAGGATGTTATTGGCCTTTCCTGGATATTGATAGATGCTTTACTATTAGGTATTTGTATCTATCTATATAAAGGTTTTAAGTTTAAGTTTAATGGTGCTATGCCTAAGTTTAATACCCTTAACACCATTGTTGTTTTCATCTTTTTATTGCTCATCATTCAGTCGCTGGTTTATCCACCAAATAATTATGATGCAATGACTTATCATATGGCAAGATTGCCTAATTGGTTAGCCAATCATTCACTCAGACATTACGCGACAAACATTTACCGTCAGTTATATCAGCCACCTCTATCCAGTATCATCCTTCTGCATGTCAACGTCCTTTCTGGATCTGATATCTTTTCCAATTTACTTCAGGTATTTTTTCTTTATGTTTTATTAAGAACACTTATTCAAATAGGAGTATTATTAGGCGTAAGGCAAATAGCAAATATTCCTCTAATCCTAATCACAATACCTGCTGTTGTTCTGCAGGCTTCCAGTGTCACAAATAATATTATTGAAGCAAGTTTTGTGGCTATTGCTTTATTGTATGCCATAAAACTGCGAAATGAAATGGGTGTTATTGGATTTTTAGTGCTGGGGGTGTCGGCCGGAATGAGTATCCTGACAAAAGGAACAGCCTATCTTTTTGTTGTTCCAATTTTTATTTTTTGCGGAATTGATACTTTGGTAAGCCGCAGTTTCATTAAAAAAGCAAGCCTTCTTTTTTTAAGTGGTGTTCTGGCACTCGGAATAAATGTATGTCATTACCAGAGAAATTATCAGTTGACCGGAAGCTTCCTGGGAACAGATCCTGCTGAAAAACAAATGTACAGCAATCAGGATATGAGTATCTCCAGGTTTTGTTCAAATAGCATAAAAAATATTGGCAATCATCTCGGTCCGTATCCATTGAGTATCTATTCAGAATCTGCCATTTATAAGACCCACGACCTTTTAGGTATCCCAATTAATGGCAATGGGGTCAATTTTAATAATTTTGATTACCATGTTACAGCATCACCCAATACAGAAGATAATGCGCCCAATTTAATTCATATCCTGCTTATGATATTCAGTTTTGCCTTTATCATAATAGAAATTTTCAGAAGAAAAATTCGCATTAAAGATTCGCTGGTTTTTATACTTGGTATCGTTGTGTTGCAATTTGTGTTTTTTAATATTTTTCTAAAGTGGCAGCCATGGCATTCCCGGAACCATATCGCAATGTTTGTTGAGTTTGTTCCAATACTGGCAATGATTGTCTTTGACCGGATTCAACGCAAAGGTTACAGGCAGGTTCTATTAGGAATTATGACATTTTATGCAGTTTTATTAATTGTATTTAACCGACTGCGACCTTTTATTTCCTACCCGCCATATAC
>JBJTNS010000271.1:0-10758 GCA_046074245.1 Chitinophagaceae bacterium
TGTTGCTCAATACTCAGCTTGAGGCTGATCTTCTCTCTGGAAAGGGCAGAGCTTATGGTTTAGAGTTATACTTTAAAAAGAACACTGGTAAGTTAACAGGCTGGGTATCTTATACCTTAGCTAAATCTGAAAGACAAGTAGATGGTATCAGCAAAAATCAATGGTACAATAACCGTTTCGACAGAAGACACAATCTTAATATTGTAGCTTCTTACGAACTGACTAAAAAATGGACCATTTCCAGTAGTTTCGTTTTAGGTTCTGGCACCCCTACCAATTTGCCAAATACCAAATACAGCTTTCAGGGCATTCAGGGGATTCCACAAAATGCAAGCGACCTGAGAAATAATGTCACAATTAAAGCCTACCACCGATTAGATCTCTCTGCTACTTACGTACATAAAAAAACGGCTAAATGGGAGAGTAACTGGGTGTTTGGTGTCTACAATGTTTATGCCCGCCGTAATCCTTTCTCATATTATACCCGCACCAATCCGGATAATGTCATGGTCACACAGCTGATCAGATACTCTGTAATTGGTAGTGTTATCCCTTCTGTATCCTGGAACTTTAAATTTTAATCCGATGAAAAACATTTTTAAACTATTTATATTAGCAATATCAGCACTATCATTGTCTTCCTGCGAAGATTCAATCGACCTTGACCTGGGTGCGCCTGTAGAGCAATTAGTGATTGATGCCGTCATAGACCAGACAACAGATACTCAATTTGTGCACATCACTAAATCAATTGCCTATCTCAATAACGGTGGTTACACCGGAGTTGAAGTTGATACAGTAGGCATTCTGGATACCAGCTCTAATACTTTCCACTCCTTTACATACAAAGGCAATGGATGGTACTATTTTGTGCCTGCTCCCAATACCTTCACTTATGGAAATACCTACCAGTTAATCGTTAGAGATGGTGCCGATACTTACTTCTCTCAAAGTAAATTAAACAGTCCGACTACAGTCGATTCTTTTACCTACAAATACGAAAAAGTGGGCCCTTTTGGCGGAACAGAAGGCAATTACGTGACACTTTGGTCGAAAGACAAAGTAGGAAAGGGCGACTTCTACTGGTTTAAATTGTACAGAAATGATAGTGTTCAACTATCGGCATCAGATATCCGAATCGCTAATGATAACTCTACAACCCCCGGAGGAAATGGTGATGGCGATTTGTTTATTATTCCTATCAGACAAAATTTTAGCAGCAGACCATATAAAGCTGGTGAAACTGCCAGAATTGATATTTTAAGCATCACACCAGAAATGTATCTATACCTGAATCTTATTAATACGCAATTAAACAATCAGGGTTTGTTTGCGGTTCCTCCAAGCAATGTTCCTAGCAATATCGTTTGTATTAATAATCAGGATAAGAAATTGCTGGGTTTCTTTTGTATGACAGGTAAGGTGAGCTCACCAACCATTACGATACAGTAAGGTTTAGTCGCAATCATTCTTTTCTTAAACACCTGATGAACAATGGGTGGTGATAAGTTTTTTTCTTTTTTTGACTATTTATAGTTTTATTTGAATAGCCTTTAACTAGCTGATGCTGAGTATGAGAAAAAAAAATGTGATAGAATTTATGCCCTTTTTAATCTTTGAATATTTAGTATTCCTTGTCTCAGGTTTTTGGTCATTGCTCCCGAATTTTTCTAAAAATCAACTTTTAACTATAAACACATGGAAACTGGAATTTGTATCAGAAAAGCACAAGAGCAGGATGCCTCTGCTGTACACAGATTAATAGGCATTCTGGAAGAAACTACTTTCGATCAATCATTATTTGAAACGTATTTTGTCTCAAATATCAAAGATCCCAGAAACATTTATCTGGTAGCAACTATTAATGGTAAGGTTGGCGCTTTTATCAGCTGTCACAGTCAACTGCTTCTTCATCACCTTGATTTTGTATACGAAATTCAGGAAATGATAGTAGACGAAGCCTACAGAGGGCATGGTCTGGGACTCGGATTAATAAAACATCTGGAAAAAGAACTGCGACTAAGAAAATGTAAATTTTTAGAGGTTTGCTCCAGTAAATTGCGTGAGCGTGCGCATGAGTTCTATCAAAATGCCGGTTTTAACCGCACTCATTACAAGTTTACCAAGTCTTTTGAAACAGTTAATGCAGGTTGAACCAGTAATTTTAGATGATTTACCTGTAATAGAATCTTTACAGCCCAGCGACTGGAAGGAGGTTGCAGAACATTACCGGTATTATATCAAACACGATAACTGTGTTCCGCTTAAATTAACTGAAGATGGTGCTATCAGAGCTGTTGGTGCACTGATATATCATCAGGATAGCGCCTGGCTGGCTCATATTATTGTGGATCCCGCCTTCAGAGGACATGGAGCTGGTACTCGAATAACTCAGGCATTAATCGATAAAGTTGATCCGGAGTACTTTTCGTCTATATTCCTGATGTCCACTGAATTAGGTTACCCTGTTTACCTTAAGCTGGGTTTTGTTGAAGAAGCTAAGCAATTGTTCTATATTTCTGATAATAAGGTGATTGAACAAGAAAGACACCCTTCAGTACAGAACATTCATCCATCTGATTATCCTCAGGTGTTTAAACTGGATCATCTGGCCTATGGAGAAATAAGAACCTACCGTTTACTTCAGGGTATTGAAACAGCACTTGTTTTTAAAAATAAAGAGAACGAAATAGAAGGTGTCTATTTTCCGGATTTACTCGAAGGGCCAGTTCTGGCATATACTCCTGAAGCTGGAAAGGCGCTCATGATTGAAAGAATGAAGTCGCATAACATCGCCATTGTACCTGACTCTAATCAGGAAGCCATTGCCGTATTAGAGGCTTTCAACTGGAAAGTTTTCCGCTCAGCACGCAGAATGCGTCTTGGTGCTAAACGGATATGGCACCCCGCCCTTATTTACAACAGATTCAGCGGTCAGCTTGGATAAACATTTATAGTCGTTTAAAACCGACTATTTGAATCCGCTGGACTCATATTTGTTTGATGAAAACAAATATTTTATTCACTATTGCAGTATTTCTGAGCTTCAGTGCGAATGCTCAGTTGATCGATGACTTTGAGGATGGGGATTTGATGTCTGCACCTGCCTGGTCGGGTAACTTGTCTTCGTTTACTACTTTTTCTTATCAGTTAAGAACTCAGTCAACACTCTCAAACACTTCTTTCTATATCAGTACAGAAGTTAGCATAGAAACTATGCTGCAGTTTGAGTTTGATGTAAGGCTGATGTTTAATACCTCATCGCTGAACTATGTCGATGTTTATTTATTTGCCGATTCCGCTAATTTAAAAACAGTAAAGAATGGCGTATTTGTTAGAACAGGTGGTAGCACTGACGAAGTTTCTCTGTATAAAATTCAAAATGGGATTGAATCAGAAATAATAGATGGAAAAGACGCTGTGCTGAATAATTCAGATAATCAGTTTAAAGTCAGAATTATCTTTGAAAACGATTCTTTCTATTTGTATAGATCTCTGAAAACTGTGATAAACTGGTTTAAAGAGGGTTCCTGTTTCTATGAGTTGCCTCAGGGAAACTTCTATTCAGGCTTCAAAATTCGTCAAAGTACCAGTTCCTTTTTTGGAAAACACTTTTTTGATAATTTTTATTCTGGTCCAATTCTCAGAGATACAGTCGCCCCTCTGATAGATAGTGTCTTTTATGACGACTCCAGTATGCTGCATGTTTACTTTAATGAACCAATTGATACCAGTATATTGTTTGATTCTTCTCACTGGTCATTTACTTCTGATTCTATTCATCCGTATGGTGTGGGTTTTCTTAATCAGGGTCGTGTTGCAGTGTTTAACTGCGCGACTTTATTACCTGCGAATCAACTCATTCATCTATATATCATTGAGCTTTCAGATCTTACCGGCAATAAGTGTGATACTTCGTTTAGTTTCTTTACCCTTAAAAAGGAAATAGCAGAGCATGGTGATTTGATTATAACAGAGTTAATGATTGATCCGGATCCGGTGCTTGGATTGCCTAATCTTGAATATGTAGAAATTCAGAATGTCTCTCAAAAGTATATTTCTCTTAATAATTGTCGTGTTTCTGATCCCGGAACATACAAACTTTTACCTGTTCTGGTTTTACCGCCTGATTCTATTCTGGTATTGTATTCAATCCCTTCACTCAATAATTCATCCGATATCATTCGTCTCATCAATCCCAAAGCCTGTATTATCGATCAGGTTGAATATGCATCGTCGTGGTATGCCGACTCAGTTAAAAGTAAGGGCGGCTATAGTTTAGAGCGAATAGATCTTACTAATAATTGCCTCGGAGCAGAAAACTGGAAGGCTTCCTTATCCTCTGAAGGTGGTACACCCGGACTCGTTAATTCTGTGAATGCCAAATTGCCTAAAGATACTGTTCCTCCCCAAATTCTTAGTTTTCGGCCCATAATGCCTGATAAAATAAAGGTCATTTTGAATGAACCTTTTGATTCTGTCACAATGAGTTCTCTGAACTTTACTATCAACGACAAGTATGTGCAGTATGCAATCAATTATCAGATACCGTCTCAACAACTGATAGAATTTAAATTGCCCGGGAAATTCAATGAATCAATAATGTACAGGTTTACTATTTCTGGATTTAAAGACTGTCCCGGTAATGCTTCTGAAAACTATTCAATAAGTTCGAGGTTCTTGTCGGTTCCTGCATCATTTGATGTGGTTATAAACGAAGTGCTTTTTAATCCACGTTCTGGCAATCACGATTTTATAGAATTGTATAACAGGTCTGAAAAAAGCTTTGATGTGTCTGAATTATTTCTTGCTGATTTTAAAGATGGGCATATTCGAACTATTTATCCGCTTACCAGTGGTAGACTAAATTTTGATCCAGGAAAATATTTGTTGCTGAGCGAGGATACTAACGAAATCTGCCAGACTTACAACTGCTCTTTCAATGCTCTTAAATGTCAGCCTAAGAAATTACCTTCTCTTCCTGATGCCGCTGGTGAATTTGCCCTTATCAATATAGAGAGCCAGATTATAGATAGTTTGTTCTACAGTGCCGACTGGCATTTCAAACTTTTAAATGACCAGAATGGTATTAGTCTCGAGCGACTCAACCCTGATAATCTGCAGCACCTTCAGAGCAACTGGCATAGCGCTGCTTCTGTATATGGATACGCAACTCCAGGCGCGAGAAATTCGCAAGTGATTCTGCCTGTTAAAAATGACCAGTATTTTAATCCGTCTTCCAGAACTCTATCCCCTGACGGAGATGGTTTCCAGGATGTTTTTATTATTAATTATACGCTTCCAGAGAATAATTATGCAGCTACAGTTTCTGTGTTTGATATGAATGGAAGATTAATGTACCAAATACTTAATCATCAGAGTTTAGGGAGTAGGGGAGAACTAGTATGGGATGGTCTGTCCAGTGCTGGATCAACTTTAAGTCCCGGTATTTATATCATAACAATTGATGCCACTTCTCCTGCGGGAAAACGCATTCGCGAACAATTTACAATTATCTTATGTAATCAAAAATGAACACAATATCATACTATCAATAATGAAAAAAGAAAAATCAAAAAAAGTTTGGATTATTGTTACCTTAATAGGTAACTTTGTAAAATGTTTGAAGGATGAGTAAAGCATTTGTCAGAGAGGTTTTCTATTACAAAGATTACTATCTCAGGTTTTTTGACTCCTTATCTCCTGATGTGAAACTAAAATTTAACTGGACACTCCAGTTGATTGCCAGCCTCAGGATGGTGCCTGAAAAGTACTTCAAACATATTACTGGAAGTAAGGGTTTATATGAAGTGAGAGTTGAATATGGTTCAGATATATTCAGAGTGTTTTGTTGTTTTGATGAAGGCCGTCTTATTATACTTTTGAATGGTTTCAAAAAGACAACTCAGAAAACACCACTTTCAGAAATTAGAATGGCAGAAAAATTAATGGAGGAATATCACAATGAAAAAAACAAGTAAGAATCTGACTTCATTTGCAGAGCATCTGGATAGTCAGTACGGCAAACAAGGACATGCCAGAGATGTCTACGAACAAGGGTTTGAAGCCTTTAAACTAGGGGTTATGCTTTACGAACTCCGTAAAGAAAAAGGGCTCACACAGGCAGAACTGGCGGATAAGTGCGGTACCACAAAAAACTATATTTCGCGTATAGAGAATGATGCCAGCGATATCCGCCTTTCTACCATTATGAGAATTTTTCAGGAAGGATTTGGGGCTAAACTCCATTTAAGTGTTGTATTTTAGCAGGATGAATTTCTTAAGAATTCTGATACTGATTTCATTATTGTCTGCCTGTCATTCAAAAATTTCTGATACTAGCACCTCTGATGACAAAAACGAAACTGTAGTTTCAGAAAAACCATTATCTGATCTTGTTTTTCTGATGAATTTTAAGGGGAAGTACCCGTATGACTGTCAGCTTTTGGATAATAATGTAACAGGACCGCGTTTAAGGAAACTACTGGGTGAGAGATATGACTTTGTTAAAAGTATCTGGAATGTTGAGACACCTATAGAGATTCAGGATAGTTTGTTGTATGCATGGGCCATGCAGGAGCAAAGTGGTGGAGATCCGGCCGCAGTTGTAATGGCTGATATTCCTGGTGATCAGTTGTTTGTAGGGATTAGAGAAAATGGGCAGGTAAAACTGTATTCTGAAACTGGCAATTCGTACCCGGAAAGATTAAAAATATGGGCGCGGGATTCGGTTAATCGCTGAAATTAATCTTCTTTTTTTGGCTCTGTGATGATGAATAAATCTTCGTTATCTTTCTTCATCAGATATTTCTCTCTGGCAAATTTTTCCAGATTTCTGTTATTGCTGAATAGCTCTTTTTCTGTTTTACGAACAGTAATGATTTCTGATTTGTAATAATCCCTTTTCTCTTTTAATTCGGCAACCTCAGAACGCAACTGAATTAGTTCAATGAAATTGTTGCCGTCAAAAACTGTCATCCAGGTGATGGCACTTAAACCAATTACCCAGTACTTATATTTCTGCCAGAGCTTTTTCATACGAGCAAATTTGAGGAAAAAAATTGATTAGTTAAAGTCAGTTTTCGAAGCTTGTCTATTAAAGTGGAACATCCGGACCGTAATATTCTACAGAGTTGTTCACCGTTTCAATTAAATGGATTTTGTGCAGTTTAACACCTTCTGGCAAATGAGGCACTAAACGATCCCAGACTGCAATGGCGATGTTTTCCACTGAAGGTAAAACGTCTTTTAAAAATGGAACATCAATATTGAGATTTTTATGGTCTAAATGAACAATAATTTCATCTTCAATCAATACTTTTAATTTCTTTAAGTCCATTACAAAACCAGTGTCTTTAGAGGGTCTGCCTTTGATTGTAACATACAAATCAAAATTGTGTCCATGCCAGTATTCGTTGGCACATTTCCCGAAACAGGCCTCGTTCTCTTCTTTGGTCCATGCAGGGTTATATAGTTTATGGGCTGCGTTGAAATGCGCTCTTCGTGTGACAAATAATACAGGAGTGTTCATCCGGAGGAAAAATATGCTGCAAATTTAACTTAAAAATTGTTATTTTTGGGAACTAAGTTAATTATGATTGTAATCACAGGAGCAGCAGGTTTTATAGGGTCTTGTCTTGTTAAAAAGTTGAATGATGAAGGGTATGTTGACCTTGTTCTGGTCGATGATTTCAATCGTCCGGAAAAAGCAGCTAACTGGCAGCATCTTCAATTTACAGAAAAAGTTGACAGATCGACTTTTTTTGAATGGGCTAAAGATAAAGGCAATCGCATTCAGTTTGTTTTTCATATTGGTGCCAGAACCGATACTACAGAATTTGATAAGTCGATACTGGATCAGCTTAATGTCGACTATTCTAAAGCAATGTGGGAGTACTGTTCCAGAGAAGGAATAGCTCTTGTGTATGCCAGTAGTGCAGCAACTTATGGCCTTGGTGAATATGGCTTTGAAGATTCATATGAACACATCAAAGACCTTAAACCTCTCAACCCTTACGGTCAGAGTAAACTCGACTTTGATCTATGGGCGCTAGAACAAGAGAAAGCTCCATATTTCTGGACTGGCCTGAAGTTCTTTAATGTCTATGGGCCAAATGAGTACCATAAAGGTCGAATGGCATCTGTCGTTTTTCATGCCTACAATCAGATTAAATCAACTGGAAAATTAAAACTCTTCCGCTCGCACCGTCCAGATTATAAAGACGGCGAACAAAGAAGAGATTTCGTTTATGTAAAGGATGTCATCAATGTGCTCTTTTACCTAATGCTTAAACGTCGCGATAACGGTATCTACAACCTCGGTAGCGGAAAAGCCAATACATTTAACGAACTGGCAAATGCCGTATTTAATGCTCTGGAACTTCCTCCAAATATTGATTACATTGATACTCCAGAAGATATCAGAGACAAATATCAGTATTTTACTGAAGCCGATATGCATAAACTAATTGAGTCTGGTTACAATCAGCCTTTCACCAGCATCAATGAAGGTGTTTCTGATTATGTGAAAAATTATCTGATGTCTAATTCGTATTATTAGGATTGAGAAAGGTCGTCTTTTTCATATTGTTTCTGCTGGTATTCACGACGGGTATCGTTCTTGAAAACTCAGGTTTCAGGCAGTCATTTTTTTATAGAGACGCTAACGAATTTTTAAAACGCAAATTAGAACGAAAAGCTGAAGTTCAGGAACATGTCCTTAATCATCCTGATCTGGTAGCTATGCTCGAACATTTCGATGTTCAGAGCGATCTGTATAACGAAATTCAATCTAACAGACTGTCAGTATTTGCCTACAAACATCACTGCCTGACTTTCTGGTCTGATAATCTCATTCACCCTTTCAATTTTTCCATCAAATCGAACTTTGAACGACAATGGTTATACAATGAAAACGGCTGGTTTCAGGTAGTTTCTGTTAGAAAAGGCGATTATGATATTTATTGCTTTTATCAGTTTTATCAGCAATTCCCTTTTAACAACGACTATTTTGTAAACCACTTTTCTGAAGATATCAATCTTAAAAAAGTAACTCTTATCTCTGGGAATACTGAACTTAAGAAAGATATCAGCGGATACGAAAAACATTCTTCTCTGCCTTTAATCGATCAAAAGAGTTACAGCGCCAGGAAACTTTCTCAGGTATTTGAATACCTCTATTTATTGGCTTTCCTGCTGTTTGTCGTCTTTGCCGCCCAGATTTCATACTCACAGAATACTTTTAACGCCAGCAGATTCGTAATTTTTCTGTCGGCATATTCTGCCATATTCAATTTGCTGGCATTTTTTAATGTCGTCCTGAAACACAAAGTTTCAATCGCACTGTTCTCTCCTGAACTTGCCGCAATCAACGAATTCATTCCTTCTCTGGGACATGCCATTCTGTTTTCAATGTCTGTCCTATCAGTGCTCATTGTTATTCATCAGTTATTAAGTGTTGCCAAACCATTTAATTTTAATAAACGTGCTCTATCTGTTACGATTTCTCTGGTTTTCTGGATACTTTCATATTTTCTCTTTCTCAATGTATTGCCAAAGTACATACTGAATTCTCAGATTAACTACGACTTTAAATCATTTGCCAATATCAATCAGTACACCATGATCGGAATGTTTAATGTATTCCTTATATTCATGATTCTGGTTGTTGTGTCAAGGATACTTGCAGGTTTGAGCAGACATTACTTCGATGTAAAAATATTTTTCCAGTCACATCTGTCTATCTGTCTGGTACTTGTTATCTGGGCCTATTTCTGGCAGAGAGATAATGGATTCCTTCTCATCTGTCTCAGTGTATTTGGCCTGCTCTGGTCGGGTTTAATTTTATTTCCGGTTCGTCTTCAGTTCAGACATTTGCTGGCTTTTACCCTGGTAGCATCTGCTTTCATTTCTGTTCAGTTTGAACAGGTCAATTCCTTTAAAGAAAAAGAACACCGTAAACTTTTCGCCTCTAAATTAATTGCGAAGGAGGACATAGATAACGATATCAAGCTCCTTACTGTAGAAAAAGAAATGATCAATGCTTCTGCTATTGATACTTTCTTCTATTATGCCAACAGCGATTACGAGGAGGTGGAACTAAATTATAAGTTTACGTTCTTTAACGAGTTTATTAAAAATTTTGATATCGATATCATGCGCTATGATAGTCTGGGTAACGATATCACTCCGAATAAACTCAACTTCTACTATGTTAATTCTCTTTATAATTCATCTACAAACAAAAGTATAACTAACTATTTTCTGTACATTAAAGATTTGCATTACCTTGGTGGGTATCTGGCCAAATATGAAATCTGTCCGGGTAAACGAAATCTAGGTTATGTTTTCGTTATGCTTGTGCCGAAAGTGAAAAGTGATTTATATAATCTGGATTACTTTTTCAGTAAAATGGATTATAACCATCTGGCGGAAAATGCATATTCTTATGCCATCTATCAGAAAAATGAACTCATCAAAGGTCTGGGGGCATATCCGTTTAAACTTTCGGATAATATCCGTTATCAAACACTGGAAGATGTCTCGTTTTACGAACAAAACGGATATTCGCAGCTGTTCAAAAAAATTGATGAAGAAACCTTCATTATCGTGTCTCTGAAAGCGGCAACCTGGAATAAGAAGTTTACTGTTTTTACTTTCATACTTCTATATCTGACTGGGACTCTTTTTGTTTTCTATGCATTCATTTATGTGCTGATCTTTATTCTGAGTCCTCTAACCTTCACCCCCCCCCCCCCC
>JBJTNS010000272.1:0-14627 GCA_046074245.1 Chitinophagaceae bacterium
ACATGTTTATATTTCTATGGTCGACTTTAATCAGACACCATTTGATATATACAAAAAAGCAGGTTGTTGCGAGGTGAAAATAGCAGTTGAGCAATGCTGCCGCAATGGTGCCATTACAACAATTTCTCCAGGTAATTTCTATACTGATGCCATGCTTAATGTTTGCGAATCAGGGAAATTAAAAAACAGTTCTCCAGTCTTCGGTACTTTCCCTGTACAGTATATTTGTTGTAATAATCCTTTTTCATATTCTCAGGGAATTAGTAATGATAACAATTCTGATAGCATCTCTTTTGAGCTGGTAGCACCAATTAACGGGAACAATTCCAATGAGTCATATAGCAATGGATTTAGTCCGCTAAAGCCTATGACAGTGCCTAACAATATATTTGGATTCAGATTTGATTCAGAAACTGGTGGATTTATCATGACTCCCATTAACTGCTCTGAAGTTGGTGTCATAGTTGTTCAGGTTTCGGAGTGGAAAAGAGATAGCGCCAGAGTGATGAGGAAGATTGGATATACCCGTCGTGAAATGGAATTGATTGTTAAAAACTGTGGATTCAATAATGATCCGTATTTTTCTGGCAATGGAAAGCAAGCAATTTGCGAAGGAGCTAAAATCTGCATGAATCTGGACATTAAAGATGATCCGTATCTGCCTAAGCAAACAAATCTGGATACAGTAAGTGTCAGATTAATTAATCAATTACCCGGCACTACCTTTAAAATTCAGGATTCAAGTTCCAGAGAAAAATCTGTTCAAATTTGCTGGCAGACAAAAGAGGGTGATGCCAAGGAGTCGCCATACTTAATGACACTTGAAGCCCGCGATAACTATTGCCCTGATCCACGGATTGCACATAAGGATATAAGCATTCTGGTAAAACCCAGACCACAAGCAAAACGTCTATACAGACGTCTGTTAAAAGGGAATTTAGAGATGAGTTCAGTTCCATCTGATTCCAGTTTTAATTCTTACCGCTATCAGTTTCTGGTAATGGATAGTTTGGGTGGTTCAAATTCTTCTGGACAGTTTTTCAAGCGTGTCGATACATTTCAGTTTACATTGCCAGGTAAATACTATATCGAGCATACTATTATCAATAACACATTAAATTGCCCTCGCACCTACATTGATACCATCATTATTACGCCAGAGCATATAACCTCGCTTGCTGAAAAAGCAGTTTTAAAACTCATGGTCTCTCCAAATCCCGGCTCTGGTATTTTTAAGCTGGAAGTAGAAGGGATGTCTGATCTGATGGCTGAAGTGTATGCTTCTGATGGCAAACGTGTTGCTCTTGTTCCGGTTAAACAGCAAAAAATTGATTTAAGTTCTCTGAGTGATGGAATATACACCATCGATGTTCAGACCTTGCAGGGGGTGTATAGAACTCAGGTTATTATCAGACACTAACGCATTTGAGGCGAACTAATATTGTCGCTTACTTCATTGCCCATATCTCTCCAAAGGAATCCGTTTCTGATATGGGTATAAGGGGTGAAGTTGCTGGTGTATAATTGTCCGGTGCCTAAGCCAGAGTGGATTTTTGAATTGAATCCGGCAGCATATTGAGCAATGGCATTTAACCCAATATTACTTTCTAATGCAGAGGTCAGCCACCAGGCTATCTTTTGTTTTTCAGCCTGTTTAATCCAGAAATCTGACTGAACAAAACCACCAACCAGATTTGGTTTTATTACTAAATACTGTGGCTGTATGTGTGCGAGCATTCTCTCCATGTCGAGTTCGTGATGGATACCAATAAGTTCTTCGTCGAGGGCTACGGGTACAGGACTTAAGCGGCAGAGTTCTTTCATTAAATCCCATTGCCCCTGCTTAACAGGCTGCTCTATGCTATGCAGATTAAATTGTTTTAGTTCGTTAAGTTTATCCAATGCGTCAGATGCTTTAAAAGCCCCATTGGCATCGACTCTTATTATCAGTTTTTCGCCACCTGGTTGTTGTCTTATAAAGGCAAGTAACTCACATTCTTTTTCAAAATCGAGAGCACCTATCTTAAGTTTAATACAATCAAAACCTCTGGCAATTTTTTCTATTGCCTCTTCTTTCATGGCCTCAATATTGTCCATCCATATTAATCCGTTTATAGGAATGCCCATTCGACCGATAGAGTAGAGGTTCTGAAAGATGATTTTATGCCCGTTGTTTTTCAGATCTAATAAAGCAGTTTCCAATCCGAATTTTATTGAAGGAAATGCATTGAAATTGAAATCATCAGCTTTGCCGTTATTAATCTGCATAACCAGTTTGCGTAGCTCTGCTTCATAATCCGGGCGATCGTCTATACTCAGACCTTTTAAGGGGGCACATTCGCCAACACCCACCACATTTGGGTTAACGGCATTATGAATACTTAAAAGGTAGATTTGTCTTTCAGTATAAAAACCGCGACTGGTGGTAGCGGGTTTTTTAAATTCCAGGGTATGCTTAGATATGGCGGCTACTAATCCCAAATTGGTGTAAATAAAATTTCAGATAAACAAAAATACAGCATCATGCCCAGAATTAGCAAACTAAGAAATTTTAATTGTTTGTTAAAGTCTGCTCTCTCCCTGCATCTTTTTAAACCCTCATAATGAAGATATATCAACAAAGAAAAAATCAGGTAATTAGATATAAGAATAATGCCTGGCTTAATATTGTAAATACTGTAAACGGTAAGAAACAGAACAGCAGAATATAGTAATACCAACTGATATCGCAGTGCTTTTTTGTATCCGATGATAACCGGGATAGTGATTTTATTTTTAGACTGATCGCTTTCAATGTCTCTGATATTATTGACATTTAATACGCCAACACTTAGTAATCCTATCGCAGCGCCAACCCACCAGATATTGGAATTGATGGTTTGAGTCTGCATAAAATATGTGCCTACCACTGCCATAAATCCAAAGAAAATAAATACCGACAAATCTCCCAGTCCGCTATAACCATAGGGTCTTTTTCCAGCCGTGTAAAAATAAGCTGCCAGAATGCCCAGTATACCCATGCCCAGTAAAATAAAGAAAGATGCATTTAAACTGGAGATGCCCATAAACAAAAGGCTAATACCAGAGATTAGCGATAGTCCGATTAAGATGGCAATAGCTTTACGCATGCTGGCTTCGCTGAGCTGACCTGAAGCCATTACTCTGTCAGTGCGTTCTGCAGTATCTGCTCCATTTTTAAAATCACCATAGTCGTTGGCGTAATTGCTTAGTACCTGCAAAGAAATTGCAGTCAGCATGGTTAAAGTAAATACAGCGGCATTGAGACTACCAGTTTCTGCATAAGCCAGCAGATTACCGGTAACAGCACCAGCAATTGCCAGTGGCAATGTTCTCAATCGAGCAGCCTGTATATAGACTTTTAGAGACAAGGCGTGCGCCCCCCATCGACCACGATATTTGTGCCTGTGATATAAGCAGCATATTCAGATGCAAGGAATGCCGCAGCATAGGCAGGTTCTTCAGGTTTTCCGAAACGGTTCATCGGAATTTCTTCCAGCATTTCGAGAGTGACATCAGATTTATTGAGGCCCTGATTTCTGGATTTAGTATCGATGATGGCACCAAGTCGCTCTGTTTCTGTGGCACCAGGAAGGATATTGTTAACGGTAATATTGAAAGGTGCAAGTTCGTTAGCCAGAGTCTTAGACCAGTTGCCAACAGCCCCTCTGATGGTATTACTAACCCCCAGGTTTTTTAAAGGAACTTTAACAGAAGTAGAGATGATGTTGATGATACGACCACCAGAAACAGAACTCTTCATTCTTTCAACAACTGCCTGAACCAGAATCTGATTATTGATCAGATGGGAGCTGAATGCACTAAGGTAGGCTTCAGGGTTGGCGTCTATGGCCTGTCCGGCAGGCGGTCCGCCAGTGTTGTTAACCAGAATTGATACAAATGGCAATTGCTTGGCAGCTGCTCTTACTGAGTTATTATCTGAAAAATCCGCTACTAAATACGAATGGTTTTGATTGCCATTATTGGGTAATTCCTGCAAACAGGCTTTTAGTTTCTCTTCGTTTCTGGCCATTAAAATAACGCTGGCACCACAGGCTGCAAATTGCATAGCAATAGCTTTTCCTATGCCCTGCGTACTTCCGCATACTAAAGCTGTTTTTGAGTTTAATTGAATCTTCACATTACAAAGGTAGCAACTTTTAGATGGGTTTTACAAAGCAAATTAATGGGCCATTTTTTGTATTATTGCCTTGCATGTCCCGTATACTCTTCACTTACATATTTTTTATTTCTTCTTTCGCATTTTCAGCTGTTACTCCAAGATTGTTAAAAGACATACAAACCGGCAATAAGGGCAGTAATATAAAAGAGCTTTGTGTGGTTGGAACTTTATCGTTTTTTGTAGCCGACGACGAAGTGCATGGTAAGGAATTGTGGAAGACAGATGGTACTCATGCAGGGACCGCTTTAGTGAAAGATTTATGCGAGGGCAATTGCAGTTCTACACCCAAAAATCTAACTGCAGTTAATAATATCTTATACTTTACAGCATACGAGAGTCATAAAGGAACTGAATTATGGCGAAGTGATGGTACCTTAGAGGGAACCTATCGTGTAAAGGATATCAACAATGGCGCCAGTAACTATAGTCCGCGTTCTCTTACTGCCTTTAATGGCAATTTGTATTTTTCAGCCAACGATGGTAAAAACGGCGTTGAACTCTGGCGCAGCGACGGTACAGAAAAAGGCACTGTAATGGTTGCCGATTTAGCACCCGGAGCATCTGGTAGTTTTCCTGCAGAACTCAAGGTGTTTCAAAGCACACTTTACTATATCTCTGGTGAGGCCAGAAAGGGATTTCAGTTAATGCGACTTGGTAAAACAGGTTTACCTGAACTGGTTCAGAACTTTGGTCCCTCTGCCGATGGAAGCGCACCATTCAATGCTTGTACAACGGATAAATTTTTATTCTTTCAGTATGCGAGTCCAGATTCTGGTCTTGAACTCTGGAAAACAGACGGGCAAACCCTAAGCATTGTGAAAGACTTAAATCCCGGGAAAAAGAATGGTATCAGCGGACAACTTAAAGCCTTTAAAAGTACCATTGTTTTTATTGGTGAGAATGGAAGTTCTGGCAAAGAGGTTTTTATTAGTAATGGAACTGCAGCCGGAACCATGTTGTTAAAAGATGTATCTGCAGATGCAGGGGCCATAGCGCCATACGGAATAATAGTTGGTACTGATTATTTCCTTTTTTCAAGTTTTGATAAGAAAACATTAAAAGAAAAATTATGGAAATCTGATGGCACCGAGAAGGGAACTGTTCTGTTAAAGACGGGTGATGCGAAAGTACCCGGCAGTGTGGTGAGTTATTATGCACTGCTCGGTACCAAAGTATATTTCAGTAAAGCAGAATCAAGTTCAGGAAATGAACTGTGGGAGAGTGACGGTACTGAGGCAGGCACAAAGCTTTTGAAAGATATTTTCGTGGGACCATCAGCCTCGGATCCTACGTTGATGCTGGTATTTGGCAAAACCCTTTTATTTATAGCTAATAATGGGAATGATGGATTTGAGTTGTGGAAGCTTAAAGAAGGCAGTTTACCCGAGATGGTAAGGAACATTAATACGAAAGGACTATCGTCAACCCCATCGCATTTATGCGGTGCTCAGTCGGTTTTGTATTTTGTTATTGAGACAATGGATGATGGTTTTCATTTGTGGAAGAGCAATGGCACTGAAACAGGCACTAAAGAAGTGAAACATTTATATACAGGAATAGAGAATACCAAAGTAGAACAGGTATGTACAAAAGGCGATGTATTATATCTAATGTCCAATGATGGTGCCGGAGGAATAGATTTATGGTCGAGCGACGGTACAGAGAAAGGAACTATAAAAATAAAGCATTTTTTAGAAGACAATAATCACAGCATCATTCAGCAAATGCAAGTGCTGAATTCACTTCTGATTTTTAATGCAACACTTGATAAAGGGGGGAATGAACTTTGGTGCAGCGATGGCACAGAAAAAGGGACGAAACTATTAAAAGACATCAATTCAACTGGAGCATCTTTCCCGCAGTCATTTACGCTGGGGGGCAATAAACTATTTTTTACGGCAGATAATTACAACGAAGGTTTAGAGTTGTGGAAGACCGACGGAACTGCAGCTGGCACAGTAATGGTCAGAGACATTTTTGATGGAGGAAATAGTTCTGAACCAGGCTCATTAATTTGGCACAATAACAAACTTTATTTTACCGCCAGCGATGGTATTCACGGCGATGAGATCTGGCAAAGTGATGGAAGCGAGGCGGGAACAGTAATGTATGCAGATGTAAGAAAAGGAGAGGAAGGCAGTAGTGCAGAAGAGCTGGCATTTATAGGCAATGTATTAGTGTTTGCCGCATCAAACGGAAAGCAGGGAATGGAGTTATGGAAGACTGATGGCACCGAAAAAGGCACAGTAATGCTTGCCGATATTTTTACGGGAGGAGAAGACGGTTCACCATCAGGATTTTCTGCAACGGAGAATTGTCTTGTTTTTGCCGCAACTAATTTAAAAAGTGGATTAGAACTATGGAAGACCGACGGCACAGAGAAAGGCACAGAGCAGATTAAGGATATAAAAAAGGGTGCTTTAGGGAGTAATATACGTGAGTTAAAATCAGTCAACAATATTGTCTATTTTGTCGCATTAGATGGCGAAAACAATCCGGAAATCTGGAGGACAACAGGAAAGAGCAGCACAACAGAGTGCGTCTTAGCGGCATATTCTGAGACCAATACTTTGCCTCCTATGTCCTTATATCAATGGAAGAATTCTTTGTATTACATGGTAGACGATGCCATACATGGAGCAGAGTTATGGGTAATTGATTAAACCTTGCTTAAAATGTAGGATCTCTCATCGCCAGACTGTTTGATTTCGAGCAGCAGGTGAGGATCAGTAAATTGATCCTGTATAATTTCAGGCCATTCAATCAGGCAGGGTCTGCCACTATCGATGTATTCGTAGAAGCCGATATCTTCGAGTTCAGCAAAATGCTTGATTCGGTACAGATCGAAATGGTAGTACTCTTTATTCGAAGAATCGGAATACGTATTCACTATGTTAAAAGTTGGACTTGTAACTTGTTGCAGTACGCCGTAAGAATGGAGGATAGACTGAGAGATGGTGGTTTTGCCGGCACCTAAATTTCCTTTTAAGAACAGAACAGGTGTATTTGCTAAGCGCGAATGAATGACTGATACCAGATTTGGAATCACATCAATACCACCAGAGCAAGACAAAATCTCTTCAGACATCAGGGTTTTTTATAATATTTCATAGCTTCTGGCAACCACTCTTTGATATCGTTGATACGTTGAGCGTCGTTAGGGTGAGAGCTAAGGAATACAGGGATACTTGCAGTTCCCGAGTATTTACTCATACGTTCCCAGAAAGCAATTGCCTCATTTGGATCATATCCTGCGAGAGCCATAAAAACCAAACCGATTTTGTCGGCTTCAGTTTCGTGTTTTCTTGAGTAACTTAATAAGGTAAGATTGCCTGCTACACCATAAACTGAAGAGAAGATATTTTGTGTGCTGGCAGGACTTCCTGATACGGCTACAGATAGCACATTGCCGAGGCCCTGAGCTTTCATTTGCTGAGTCATGCGCTCGTTACCATGTTTAGCGACAGCGTGAGCGATTTCGTGGCCCATTACGACAGCTAGTCCCGTTTCATCAAGTGTTATTGGCAATAGTCCGGTATACACCACTACTTTACCTCCAGGCATGCACCATGCGTTAGCAGTAGGGTCTTCAACTGTATTGAATGACCATTGATATTTGGATATAGCAGCAGAATATTTGCCGTTTTCGTATGTTTTAAAGAAAGTAGTGATAGCGGTAGAGATGTTATTCCCTACTTTTTTTACCAGTTCACTTTGTGCTTTGTTTGTTGTAAGTTTATGGGTGGCGAGGAATTGAGTGTAAGCAGTATCGCTCATTTTCTGAAGAGCATCTTCGCTTCCCCAGGCGCTTTGTTTTCTGTGTGTAATAGGAACTTTAGTACAGGCGGCAATAAGAAGAGTAGCCAGACCGATCATCAGGAAGTGCTTTTTCATATAGTTGATTTTAAAAAAATAGTGTACAAATTAAGTGCCTAAATCAATTCGATCTGAGCACTTAGGCCCTGCTCACTTAAGGCAGTGCATAAAGGTTCAAGGTAGCTGTATTCACCAGATTTAATGGTGCATTTGCCTTTAGTATGAACAATCCAGGCGCATTGTTCAGCCTGATAAATATCGTGTCCACAATATTTAACCAGGCAATTGATAACATGTTCGAAGGTGTTGTAATCGTCGTTGTATAAGACTAGTTCGTAGTCGGCTAAGCCAGTAATGGCCGACAATACATCACTCTCTTCCTCTTCTCTGTTTTTAGTCTTCGAATTATACATGACTTAACGGCGGTGTCTTTTTAAAAGTTTTGCTTTGTTTTCGTTGCCAGCCACTAATCTGACGATGTTTTTCTGATGTGTTAATACCACCATGATGGCTGCTGCTATACCGAAAGCGATGAAGAAAGGCTCTTCATTTTTGTAAATTAAAATGGCAATTAAAGGGAAGGCTATTGCTGCCAGAATGCTGCTTAAAGAAACATATCTGGTAGAAAAAAGAATGGCGATAAATAACATCATACAAACCAGAGCAGACAGGTAATGAATGCCAATCACCATACCAAGTAAAGTTGCAATACCTTTGCCGCCTTTAAAGTTAGCATAAATAGGGAAGATATGACCAAGTACTGAGGATAAACCAAATAATAACTGAAGATTCACAAATCTTACTGTGCCGATATCAACGAAGTCGAGGTATCTCACTAAGCTTGCCGCAGTCAGTCCCTTAATAACATCAATTAATAAGACCGCTGTTCCTGCTTTTTTGCCTAAAACTCTGAAAGTGTTAGTGGCGCCAGAATTTCCGCTTCCATGTTCTCTGATGTCAACACCAAAGAAGGCTTTACCTACCCAGAGGGCAGTAGGCATTGATCCAATCAAATAAGAAATGACAACGCCTGAAAAAATCCAAATTAACTCCATTAATATCAGTAAGTGAATTATTTAATTAATACAAAGGTAAACCAATTTTTTGTTTTATCCAATTGAAAATTTGTAAACATCAGTTAATCAGTATGTTGACAGCCTATTCATCGACATCGACATCATTTCTCTTTAAGAAATTATCTTTCGTTTTCTCGTTGCCAATTCTTATAATGAACTGATCATCTGCGGCTTTATTAGATTCTGTACTAACAGCTGTAGCTAGTTCAGCATTGTTGGTGGCAATGATGATACTTCCGCGCATGTACTCCATATACACCCAGTCGCCCTGATCGGTTACAATATACAGATACACTTTATCCCCGCTTCTTTTCTTTTCAATGGCGATAGAGGTAGTAAACTTCTTGTTTATGACTGTACCGTTATAAAGTGGCATTCCGATGCTACCAGCGGCAATAAATTTACGTTTAACCCTGTTAAATGCCAGATCTACATCTGTGAAAATAAAGCCAGTTTTGAATTCACCTTCGCTGGCGATGGCACCTGTAGTTTCTAAAGTTTTTACCATTTTGCCAGCCAGTTTAGGGTCAGAAATCATTTCGTAGATTCCCATTTTATTTTCACCAGTTTTCAGTCCGCCAATCGAAGAGCCAGCACCTTCGGCGGTGAGCATCTTTGTTAGTTTGGTTTTAATTTCAGTAGGTAACTGAATGTCCAACTGCATCATCAGATTGAATCTGAAAGTAGAATCGGCGGCAGTGTGAAGAGCAGTACCTGCAGTTTGCAGATTAACTTTCGGACTTGCAACATTGAAGTCGAATTTACCTTCTGCGTATACACTATGGTCGGCATCGTTAAACTGAATAAAGTTTCCTTTAAGTGCATTGTGTTTCAATTTGTCTTCGTCTCCGATGTAGAAGGATGTTTTAGCGGCATCGTAGAATAATATACCGGTATCAGATTGAAGTTCAGGATCGCTGTATCGGCGTTTCAAATCGAACATGATAGGGTAGACGTGGTTACTGTCGTTGGCAAAATACACCCCGACACTAAGTTTCTTATTGTCTTTATCGCGCGGATCTTTCACATCAATAATGACATTCTGTGGGTCGACAATATTTTTATATCTCAACCACAGAGTTTCCATTTTAACAAATGAGTGCAGTGGTTTTACATAACCCATAAATTCAATTGGTCGTCTGGTACTGATGATTTCGTAAATACCTTTAAAACCGATTTTCTTATCGAGGTACAATATATTATCCTCAGCTATTTTGCCATAACCCACCAGGTGGTTTTCGCGGTTAATTCTGATACTATCGACATACAGTGGTTGCTCTGTTTTGTATTTATCAATGTATCGGTAATATCCTGTTGCAGCCAGACTGTTACCTCCTAAGATCTTAGTCCGGCAGTTTTTAATTTCGTGGAATTTGTCAATTTTATTGGCCTCAATACGCGAACTATCCAATTGGTCCATTACAGCATTTTCTCTCACTACAGCTTTGCCGGCAAAAGGATACACCCTGCTATCGGCCACATCGATGTATGGGATTTTATCCATAAACAGGATGTTTTTTACTAAATCGAATTTAGCATAGTGACATTCGAATTTCACGCTATCTGTAACATTCGGAGGCAGTCCTACAAACATTGGCTTGATGGTTCCCATGGCAAGGCCGGGTTGAATCTCCATCGTCTTTTTAGTCATATCCCACCGGTAATCATTCATATTAGACGAGTACCGGTTGTATGGGAAATGGGTATATGAGCCAACAATATTGGTAAGGAATTTTCCTTCACGTTTATCAAAATCGACAACTCCGTTGACGTTATTACATTCAAATGCAAACTTTGTAGGATCGACAGCGTAAATTTTAATACTAGATTCTCGGGCCGTGGCTTTGTTTCTATGGAGAATCATATCATTGCTGGCGAAAGTAGCTTCAGGCCATAATAGTTTTCCATCACCTCTTAAATCATCCGGGGATAAGGTAAGTTTGCCTTCAAAATCATAATTCATTTTAAAGATTTTGAAATTACTATCCAGTTTTGTCTGGAACATTTTATCTTGTTTAGGATACCATTCTGTTCTGACATTATGACCATCTGTAACGGGATATTTAGCACTTTCAGGAAGTTTGAAGCTAAAGCTGTTGCCAACTGTAGCATCTGGAAGTAAGAGGTATTCTGTTGATTTACTCACTGATGTCTGATAAAGCAAATCGCCTGTGCCATAAAAACCACGGTTACTCAGGTTAATGGTTAAATCGCCGGTACCTTTGCCGCCATACATTGGCAGCTTAACATGGTCTACAAACCCAAGAGAATAATCAGGCTGAATACGGGCAACGTTTGGTATATCAGGGAATATTCCATCAGAAACCAGAGTGCCACCAAAACCGAATCCAGCAATGGTAAAGTTGTCTAAACTATCAATGGTAAAGGGATCGATTTCAAATTTAAATTTATCGGCTTTGTAAGCATGGTTATGCGTAGCTGTTCTGTCGTAATTGATTTCTGAGCCCCGCTCTGCAATGAATATGGGGTATTCGGGGTGGTCTTTCAGTCCCGACTTATTATTGGGTTTATCAATTAATATTCTACCAAAGGTGTTAGATAGTACACTTTCAACTTTACGCAAGGAGTTGGTATTCACATCTGGATAGTAAATAACCATACTATCAATAGTGGTATTATTGATCTGGAAATTGGTATAGTTAAAGTTAAAATCTTTGGAGTAGAAATCAATACGTCCCGCTCTTATTAATCCTGCAAACTGCAGGTTCTTGTCTTTTTTGATTGTTAGTACCTGATCTTTTGGAATGGTTACCACGTTTTGAGAATCAGAGAAGGTAAATTTCCTAACACCTTGCATAACCAGATCATGACCATTGAAATTGTAAGTGATATTTGGCATTGCACCGATGATACTTCCAAAACGGAGTACATCGTAATCGCGACCACCCAGGCTATTTGAATTCCAGCTGTATAGTTTATCTTTGACGTAGATAGAATCATTCTCTGGGAAATAGTATAAGAAGCCATCATCTGCCAGGTCCATAATCTGCTGGGTAAGAAACTTCTTTTCAGTATTATGTGCCTGAGCATAAGCGTTGAGATTAAAAGATCTTCCATTGTTTTTTACATAATAGAACATTTTTTCCAGCGGATTATGGTTGAGAGCGCCTTGCTGTTTATCGAAAAGGAATTTCTTAAAGAAGGTATTAGTTTCTACATAAGCCGCTTTGTCATTTGATATCATATCAAAATTGATATAAGGCTTGCTCTGGTCCCATATTACTTGTTCGACATCAATTTCAACGCCATGGTAGTTGTCAGAAAAAGGCATTCGCATTAAACCTTCAGTACCTTTGGTCAAGAGCATTTTCTTAGTACTGATATTGTAATTGAAGATTACACTTGGGTGGGTAATATAGCCAGTATCAACTTTAATTTTAATAGAGGCGTGCTGACTCATAACTTTGCCTGAGTCGAGACGAAAGGCAGAAGAGCGAACTTCTACAAATGGTTTACCCTGATACAAAAGAGTAATGGCAGCTTCGCCTTCTCCAAAATTCTGAGAGTTTGTTTTATTACCTTTTATAGAAAACCCTCCTTTATAAATGGCCTGATTGCCAACGATGCCTTTGATTTCTATGGTAGGCTCATAACTGATAAACTGAGGGAAACCAGAGTTCTTCACTTGCTCCAATGAGCCTGATTGGGAGATACGTTCGCTAAGACGACCAAGAATTTTCTGATTAGAAATTTTAGGGTAGGAGAGTAAAGCAGAATCGACAATAAATGACCCCGAGTTCATATCGATTTTATGTTTCCCAAAAGTACAATTGATTTCTGTTTCTGGTTTATCGACACGCATCCAGTTAACACGGCCTTTAGTGCCTATCCATATTTTTTTATCCGGGTAGTATTCGCCAGAGCAGTTAATGACTCTTATTTTATCAAGTTCAGCATCGCAGTTAAGGTCCAGTTGATTGAATTTAATAACAACGCGGTTTTTTACATAAGCGAATTCGAAGTTAGAGTTAGATGCATACCAGCGACGGGCATCAGATTTATAAAAGGTATTATCTTTAAAAAGTGAGTTGGCAGTTTCGAGAAAGAAGAGATAGTCTTTTGTACTGCGTTCGAGTAATGAGGCAGATATTTCCTGCCATTGCTTGAGCAAAGCCGGATTGAGTTTTTTCTGATAATAAAGATCAAGGTTGGTTAGGAGTAAATCGAAGTAAGGTTCTCTTTGCAGATTTTTATATATCATGCTATTAGAGATTTTAATAATGAACTTCTGTTGTTCAGGAAGAATTTTGCCTGCTTTCCAGTTTTTTGAGAAAGTTTCTGTCATTTTGGTAATCTCAGGTTTTTTAGACGCTGACATATATTTGACAAACTCTTCAATGAAAACTGCCGGCTCTGTGCTGAAGCTGTTTTGGGCGACACCACTAAGTGCAGATACTAACAAAAAAAGGGCGAGTAGGAATGACTTCATAAGGCTGCTAAAATAACTTGTATTTTAATCATTTATTGCACAAGATGTGCCAATTTTAGAGGAAGTCGTATTTGATATAAAAAGAGAATGCTCTTTTAGAAATCACCATAAACATCTGTAAGTGCCTCGACACCATTTTCGGTGATCAGCAAAGTATGTTCGAACTGAGCAGAGAGTTTTCCGTCAATAGTTCTGGCGGTCCACCCATCTTTACGATCAACTTTACAACGGGCTTTTCCGGCGTTGATCATGGGTTCTATCGTGAAAGTCATGCCCGGTCTCAATACTGGTCCCGTGTTTTTCTTTGCCACATGATCCACCTGAGGATCTTCGTGGAAGCGAATGCCTACACCATGGCCGCAGAATTCGAACACCACACTATAACCATGTTTAACGGCATGTTCGTTGATGACATAACCAATATTGCCGAGATGATTTCCAGGTTTACATTCGTTGATACCAAGACGAAGACATTCTTTTGTCACCTGTACAAGTTTTTTGGCGTAGTCGCTGACATTGCCTACTTCGTACATGCGGCAGGTATCTCCGTAATAGCCATCCAGTATACAGGTAACATCAATATTAATAATGTCGCCGTCTTTTACAACATAATCATTCGGAACGCCGTGGCATACTACATCATTCGGCGAAATACAGGTAGCATGTTTATAGCCTTTATAACCTTTGGTAGCAGCTTTGGCGCCGTGTTCAGCTATAAATTGATCGGCAATTGCATCCAGTTCCAGTGTTGTTATTCCCGGTTTTACAAACTGTTCGAGGTGTTTAAGCGTTTTAGCGGCCAGCTGACTGCTTTTGCGAATGCCTTCAATTTGTTCAGGAGTTTTGATAATGATTGCCATGATTGAATTAATTTATGCCTTTGTGTATGCGTCTTTGAAGTTCGTTTAAATATGCCTGCGAATTTAGTAATCGGTTGCCATACCAACTAAACAATTCTCCGTCTACCAGTATAATGCGCGAATTTGGTAAGATGTTCTGAATTTCGTCTATATGTTTTTCCGACAAAGTGTAGGGCTCATTAAAGAGAAATACAAGTTCAGGACGAAGCGCCATAAGTAACTCT
>JBJTNS010000273.1:0-5208 GCA_046074245.1 Chitinophagaceae bacterium
CTCGCAATTGATTGATAAAATAAAACAATCTTTTTAATAATTTTCCCAAATCTTTTTTTAATTTGCAACGCTTAAGGCGTTAAAACTTTAGATGAGTAAGATTACTGCAGCAATCACAGCAATAGGGGGCTACGTGCCTGAAAAGAAACTGACTAACTTCGACCTGGAAAAACTAGTCGATACCAACGATGAATGGATTACCTCCAGGACCGGTATCAAAGAAAGAAGAATTCTGGATATTCCGGGAAAGGCAACTTCTGATATGGCTGTTGAAGCAGTGAATGAACTGCTCAGAAAGAGAGGCATTGGTGCCGATGAAATAGATCTTCTGATCATGGCCACCATCACAGGAGATTTGATTTTTCCATCATGTGCTAACATCGTTTGCGATAAAGTGGGCGCTAAAAACGCCTGGAGTTTTGATATAGCCGCTGCCTGCAGTGGCTTTCTTTATGCCTTGGACACAGGTGCTAAATTCATTGAAACAGGCAAACATAAGAAAGTTGTTGTTTGTGGTTTTGATAAAATGAGTACCATCATTGATTATACCGACCGTAATACCTGTATTATTTTCGGAGATGGTGGTGGTGCGGTTTTACTGGAACCGAATACTGAAGGATTAGGCATCATAGATTCAATTCTGAAATCGGATGGTAGCGGTAGAGAATTTCTGCACCAGAAAGCTGGTGGTTCACTGAAGCCGCCAACACACGAAACCATTGATGCCAGAGAGCATTATGTTTATCAGGAGGGTAAGACAGTTTTCAAATTTGCCACTACCAACATGGCAGATGTTTCAACAGAAATTATGAAGCGCAACAACTTAACATCTGATGATGTGGAGTATCTGTTAGCGCATCAGGCCAATAAACGCATCATCGATTACACTGCAGAAAAAATGCAGTTACCACAGGAAAAAGTATTAATGAACATCGAGCGTTACGGCAATACTACCAGTGGTACTTTACCTTTGCTTTTCTGGGATTACGAAAAGCAGTTTAAGAAAGGTGATGATATCATACTTGCAACATTTGGTGGAGGTTTCACCTGGGGTAGTATCTACCTGAAATGGGCCTACGACAGCAACTAATTGCTCTTAAAAAATTACAATAACAATATAGAAAATCATAATTATTATGGATATTAAAGAAATAGAAAACCTGATCAAATTTGTTTCTTCACAGAAGAACGTAGGTGAAGTAGAGATTGAAAAGAAAGATTTCAAACTGGTCATCCGCAAGCCTAATCCAACTATGATTGCAGCTCCGCAATACATTCAGGCTACCGCTGCTCCAAGTCCGGCTCAATTACCTGCCGCTCCTGCTGCACAAGCTGCTCCAGCGACTGAAGAAAAGAAAGCTCCGGCTGCTGAGGTTGCAAGTAATCTGGTAACCATTAAATCACCTATGATTGGTACTTTCTACCGTTCTGCTTCTCCAGATAAACCTGCATTTGTTAATGTTGGTGATGAAGTAAAACCAGGTAAAGCTGTTTGTATCATCGAAGCCATGAAACTTTTCAACGAGATTGAATCTGAAGTAAGTGGTAAAATCGTAAAAGTATTGGTTGATAACGCCAGTCCTGTAGAATACGACCAACCTTTATTCCTTGTAGAACCAAACTAATCCGTCTTGTTTCAGTTTCTGGAAGTACTTATTGCACTTTCAGAAATGTTATAACCAAAGATTTTTATGTTTAAAAAGATATTAATAGCTAACAGAGGCGAGATCGCCTTGCGTATTATACGTACCTGCAAAGAGATGGGTATCAAAACCGTTGCTGTATATAGTACCGCCGACAAAGAAAGTCTGCACGTCAGATTCGCAGATGAGGCAGTATGTATCGGTCCGGCACCCAGCGCTCAGTCATACCTCAAAATTCCAAACATCATAGCCGCAGCCGAAATTACCAATGCTGACGCTATTCACCCAGGATATGGTTTCTTAAGCGAAAACGCCAAATTCTCTCAGGTTTGTAAAGACCACGGAATCAAATTTATCGGTGCTACGCCAGAGCAAATCAATGGCATGGGGGATAAGAGTAATGCTAAAGATAGCATGAAAAAAGCAGGTGTGCCTACCATTCCAGGTAGCGATGGCTTGCTGGAAACTTTCGAAGAAGGACAGAAACTTGCCAAAGAAATAGGATACCCTGTTATCATCAAAGCTACTGCTGGTGGTGGTGGTCGTGGAATGCGTATCATCTGGAAAGATGAGGAGTTCGAAAAGGCCTGGGATTCAGCTAAAACTGAAGCTGCAGCTGCTTTCGGTAACGATGGTATCTATATGGAGAAATACATCGAAGAGCCTCGTCACATCGAAATTCAGATTGCAGGTGATCAGTACGGTAAGGTATGTCACTTAAGTGAAAGAGATTGCAGTATTCAAAGAAGACATCAGAAGTTAATTGAAGAATGTCCATCTCCGTTTATGACACCTGAACTTCGTAAAAAAATGGGAGAGGCAGCTAAGAAAGCTGCTCAGTGCATTAATTACGAAGGTGTTGGTACTGTCGAGTTTCTGGTAGACAAACACAGAAATTTCTACTTCATGGAAATGAATACCCGTATTCAGGTGGAGCATCCGGTAACAGAAGAAGTAATTAACTACGACCTAGTGAAAGAGCAGATTTTAATTGCTGCTGGTCAGCCTATCTCTGGTAAAGATTACGAGCCATTGAAACATGCCATCGAGTGTCGTATCAATGCCGAAGATCCATATAACAATTTCCGTCCTAGTCCGGGTAAAATCCTGAACTTCCACATTCCTGGCGGACACGGTATTCGCGTTGACACACATGCTTACGCCAATTACGTTATTCCAGCTAACTACGACAGCATGATTGCCAAGTTGATAGTAAGTGCGCAGACCCGCGAAGAATGCATCGTTAAAATGGAGAGAGCTTTAGAAGAATTTGTGATTGAAGGCGTGCATACTTCTATTCCATTGCAGCGTCAGATTATGGCGAACAAAGAATTCAGAGATGGTAATTTTACCACTGCTTTCATGAACGATTTTGAATTTAAACCTTTGTAATTTATGCGTCTAGTATTGTTCGTTATTGCTCTAGGTTTTGCCATTACAGCATCGGCTCAGAAGCCTAGTTTGAATGGCAGGTATAGATTGTCTATGAAAGGGGATTATTATACCTATATTTTCACTCAGGACAGTTTGTTGAGCATTATCCATGCTAAAGATACTATAATGGCAAAATACACAGTAGATACCACACAAAGTCCGATGCACATCAACTTGATAATGTTAGACGAAGTGGGTCTGGAGTTATACACTGCTCCTGGCATCTACGAGTGGGTTGGAACAGACAAGATACGTTTGCGTTTTAGCAATGATATGATAGTACGACCAACAAGCTTTCTGCCGAAAGGCAATGAAGAAACGGTGATGCTTGTTCCCGAGAAATAATTCACATCAAAATATTTTTAAAAGCGCCTGAAGACCTCAGGCGCTTTTTTTGTGTCCACTGACCATACTCTTATTGTGGACCGTGGGTCCTCTAAACCGTGGACCGTGGTTCCGACGGTTATACGCGATCTCATTCTCATTCTCATTTATAAAATACACCTGTTTATAAAACCCTTTAATATATTAAATCCTATTTATTACATTTGCTTCAATAAACCCCAAAAAGAGAACACATGTGCGGAATTGTATCATACATCGGACCAAAAGAAGCGTATCCAATTGTTATTAAAGGACTGAAACGTCTGGAGTACAGAGGTTATGACAGTGCTGGTGTTGCCCTGATAAATGGCGACGATCTTAATATTTATAAGACGAAAGGTAAAGTACAGAACCTGGAAGATTCTGTTGTTAATAAAGATATTAGTGGACATGTTGGTATGGGGCATACCAGATGGGCTACTCACGGTGAACCTAATGATGAAAATGCACATCCGCATTTGTCTCAATCTGGAAACCTTGCTGTGATTCACAATGGTATCATCGAGAATTATGCTACGATAAAAGAAGAACTCATTAAACGCGGACATACTTTTAGCAGTGATACCGATACCGAAGTATTGATTCATCTGATTGAAGATGTACAGGTCAACGAAAATATTTCAATTGATGAAGCTGTTCGTTTAGCTCTGAATCAGGTTATAGGTGCTTATGCCATCGTTATTCTTGTTAAAAATGAACCAGCAAAATTGATCGCGGCCCGTAAAGGCAGTCCGCTTGTGGTTGGTATCGGATCAGAACCTGGCGAGTATTTTATGGCCAGCGATGCGACACCAATTGTTGAATATACAAGAGATGTAACCTATTTAAATGATGGTGAAATAGCGATAGTGAAAGATGGTAAATTAAGTATTAAAACCATCGAGAATGTAGCCAAAACGCCATTCATTCAGAAGCTCGAAATTAATCTTGAAGAAATTGAAAAAGGCGGTTACCCGCATTTCATGATTAAGGAAATCTACGAACAGCCTAAATCTATTCATGATAGTATTCGTGGACGTATCGACCCAAGCAGAGGTAAATTCGCCATGCGCAGTATTCACGAGTATGAAGATAAATTACGCAACATTAAACGTTTAATTCTAATCGGATGTGGAACCAGCTGGCACGCTGCCCTGGTTGGTGAATACTTATTTGAAGAGTTTGCCAGAATTCCGGTTGAAGTCGAATATGCTTCAGAGTTCAGATACAGAGATCCAATCATCTATCCGGATGATCTGGTAATTGCCATTTCTCAGAGTGGTGAAACTGCCGATACACTGGCAGCTATCGAGTTAGCAAAAGAAAAAGGAGCAACTGTTTTTGGGGTATGTAATGTAGTGGGTTCATCCATTCCACGTATGTCTCATGCAGGTGCCTATACACACGCCGGACCAGAAATAGGGGTTGCGTCAACCAAGGCTTTTACCGCTCAGGTATCTGTTTTAACCCTCATGGCTCTCGCCGTTGCTCAAATCAGAGGAACAATCTCTCAGGAGCGTTTACGCTTTGTGTTAAGCGAAATGGAGGCTATTCCTAATCTGGTTGAGAAAGCACTTAAAACCAATGATGAGGTGATAAAAATTGCAGAGCAATTTAAAGACGCCAGAAACTTCCTTTACTTAGGCCGCGGTGTTAATTTCCCGGTTGCATTAGAAGGTGCCCTCAAACTAAAAGAAATTTCATATATCCACGCAGAAGGATACCCTGCTGCGGAGATGAAACACGGTCCGATTGCTTTGATTGATGA